>NZ_JBJGED010000041.1:0-64077 GCF_045062745.1 Paenibacillus sp. HJGM_3 | reverse complement strand
ATTGAACCGGAAGGAATGGCCGCTTCACGCCGTCCCCCAGCCCGATTCGGACGCTCGTGTGTACGGAGAGCTTCATCGGACGATGGTGTTCCCGAATGTGGAGGTCGGCAGCGGCAGCTACATCTCCGAGAGTGTCATCATGCCTAATGTGAAAATCGGCCGCCAGGCCCAAATTCACAAAGCGATTATCGCCGAAGGGGCGATCATCGAAGATGGTGCCCTCGTGGGGCGGCCGGACGCGAACGAGATTACGGTCATCGGCGAGCAAATGATCGTGCCCGGGACCAAGCGCCTCGCGATCGCGAAGACGCTGCTCCCGCAACCGCTGCGTGTGCATGCGGGGCAGACGGGCTGAGGCGTGTCTGTCGGTAAGCAATAACCAAAAAATCCGGCCGCCGGCCGGATTTTTTGTTATGGAGGAACGCACCACCGGGAGAGGGGAGTTAGCCGGTTTTTCGCGCTAACTCGGTCCGTGTCCGGACGGCATGAGGGGAGTTAGCCGGTTTTTCGTGCTAACTCCGCCCGTGTCTGGTCAGCTAGAGGGGAGTTAGCAGGTATTTCGTGCTAACTCGGTCCGAGTCCGGTCAGCGAGAGGGGAGTTATCAGGTTTTTCGCGCTAACTCGGTCCGTGTCCGGACGGCATGAGGGGAGTTATCAGGTTTTTGAGGCTGTCGATTCATTGTGGATGGCTCATCGAACCGATACAAACGCATTTTAGTTTGATTTCCCCAACTTACAGAAGTCTAGATATCATTTGGACGAGCGCTAGTTCGATTTCGCCGAATTGGAGCGCACGTTTAGAACACAGCCCCTGGAATACCGTCATTTAGTTAGGCAAAATCGAACTGCATAGCTCGGACTTCCCTTGGGTACCCATTCCAATTGGGCAAAATCAAACTACACGTCATTCGGATCCACGATTGGCTTCTTAAGCTTGAAATCATACGATCCACAATTAATCGACAGCCTCTTTGGCTAACTCGTTCCGTGTCCGGTCGGGGAGTGGAGAAGCGAAGCGTCCGTCTTTGAAATCTTGTGCTGCTATCCTTAGCCCATTCAGACCAAAAGCAACAGCGGTCGTAACCCCTCTGCCTGCCCGCCCCAACGCGCCTAACTGAACGCCACGACCAAGGACATCTTGGTTTTTGGTATTAACTCTGCCCGCCTACTTCTTAGTATACGTACACGCCTTCGAACCCGCATTGCCGAACTTCGTAACGAGCTGCCCGCCTTCGACTTTGAGCTCGATCGAATCCGACCCGGCTCCGCCGTAATCGATGCGGTACGTGTCCCCGTCCACGAGTTTGTACGTGCCGGTCGTTTTTTGGCCCCCGGTACGGGAGTAGATGATCGTGCCGTCCTTATGAATCGAGAAGTTGTCATGACACCGCCCCTTGTCGGCGGCGACCGCCTCCCAATCTCCGATCAGCGCGGACGCTTTGGACTGGGAGCAGGCGCTGAGCAAAACGGAAGCGAAGAGGGAGAAAATCAAGAGTCGTTTCATTCCGGCCTCCTACTTGATGAGTTTGATCAGGCTGCGGCCTGCGGTAACCGCCGTGCTGGCCGCCATGCCTGCCGCCTTCCGGCCCGCTCCGGTGGAATACATGAATTCCCGGATGAAACCGGGCGATTTGATGACCAGCACCATACATCCGATCGATCCGAAGATGCCCATGTAGTCCCCCTGAAACGGGTTGGTCCCGGTAGCGAGTTTAATCGCCATCACAATCAGCAAATACTGAACGCTCTGCGTGAAGGCGACGGATAACAGATGCCTCCACCAGCTAGGGAACAGGTTGAATTCCTGATTCAGGATCGACATGATCGCTACCGGTCCCGTCACAACCAGAAAAGCCAGTTCGGCAAACCTCAAGCATTGCTGAAAGGCGAATACCGCCAGAAGAGCGAGGAACACCAGGACCAGAATCACAATAAACAAGCTGCCCGTAGCGCCCATGAACAGCATGTAAATCGCGGCGAAGCCGAGCATCTGCCCCCCGTCCGGCCCTACGCTCGGCACCGCCAAGAAGCCGCGGCTGAAGGCGCCCGACAGCGTGAGGATCCCTTCCACCATCCAAGGCAGCCCCATCATAAAGACCGGGATCAAAAAGATTTTGGGCAGCAGCTTCCTTAGTTCCGACCGGTCCCCGTCCGCCAAATTAAGCGTGTAGATCCGCAGGCACTGGTACACCAGGAATACGGTGGCGAGCGACCAACTGACGCCTTTGATTAAATTGAAAAACGTGCTGACGGTCTCGTTCTCGAGCAGCTGTCCCGGCTCGAGGATGAAAATGGCTAGCATGTCTTTCATGACGTCGAACGCCTGGTTCGCAAGATCGATCAGGATGTTCTGAAACTTGCAGTCCACCTCGGTCCAGCCGCATTCCCGTTTGTCGATGTGCTTCGCTTCGGTCGAAGCCGGCTGCTGATCCGAGGCCGGCGGAGGCGGATCCTCCGCCCCAATATGCCCGGTCGGTGCATTGGCGAACAGCACGAGAACGAGCAGCAATAAAATCGCCGGCTTCGAGAGCTTCCGATAAGCCTCGCGCAGCGTCTCCTGCACCGGATTGCCGCTGCGGCGCATCCGACCACGGATATAGCTGCGGATCGATTCGGCCGCGCGATGCATAAGCGGCGGCAGTCTCATGGGAACTCCTCCCTTCGGTATGGCGTTAAAGCTTCTGCTGTTGGACAATTTCCACGCGGTCGATCAGATAGGGGGCGCTTTCGTTCGCTCTTATAAGGGCGAGCTTGACATAAGTAATCGTGGCGGAGACGGCATTATTCACCTTCAATTCGTGCTTGAGCACGAGCATGCCGCTGCCGTGGCGTTCGTCGATGCGCCGGAAGTACGGCTCGACCTGGCTGATCGTAGCCGAGATCGTCACCGGACTATCCGCGATGCTGTCCACCGGTCCGGAAGGGAACAAGCTTTTGTAGCCATTGTCGGTGAGGAACGGTTTGGCCTGGGCATAGCGGTCGGACAGCTTGTTGAAGACGAAGAACGCTTGCGCGAACCCCGTGATAGCCGGGATCCCGTCTCCCGCCAAAGCGGCTTTCGCTTGATCCCGCTCCGATTTTGCTTGGATGAGCTGCGAATCGAGGGACTCATTCCTTGCACGGTCGTTAGACATCTCTTTTCGCATCGACAGGCCCCAAAACCCCATGCTCATAACCAAAAAAGCCAAGACGCCGATCACAATCCACTTCAGCCGTACATCCCTATCCAATGTCGTAGCCTCCTATCTGCGGACGATCCGGCCGTAGGCATACAAGTGTTCCTTCCAATAACCGGATGTGAAGGAGTCGATGCTGACCCCGGAGCTGTTGGAGTTGATCATCTTGCCGGCGCCGATGTACATGCCGACGTGAGTCACCGGGGTCCCGGAGTCGTATGTGCCGGTGAAGAACACGAGATCCCCCGGCTTCAGGTCGCTGGCCTTCACTCGAGCCGTAGCCCTGTATTGGTCGTAGGCCACCCGGGGAAGCTTGATGCCGGCGGCCTGCCGGAAATTCCACTGCATCAGGGAGGAGCAATCGAACCCTTCCTTCGGCGAATTGCCGCCAAAGTTGTAGGGGAGACCGAGATACCCGCGCATGCTTTGGTAAACGGCATTGAAATCGAAGATTTGTCCCCCGGCCGCCGTTAACGCATAAGCGTCCATTCCGCCCAAGTTCCGCATCACTTTGTCCACATACAAGTAATCCCCGTAGCAAGCCCCCGCCTTCGTCCGGAAGTCGTCCGGATCGGAACAGCCGGCGGGATTCTCGGATGCGTGCTCCCTGGAGAACCGCAAGGCCAGCTCCTGCGTGTAGGCCCCGCCGTTCCGTTTCACATAATCGATGAAGCCGGAGCCGAAGTTGTAGGCCTGCAGCGCGAGCGGCAAATCCCCGCCCGCCTGCTTCATGACGATCGAGAAGTTCTCGACTCCGGCCCGGACGGAATACTCGGGATCGGTGATGCAGTTCGGCCGCTTGCAATACTTGCGATTGGCGGGGCTTTCCGAAGCCTGCATCGGATCGAGTCCGGCTCCGCCGCTCTCTTGCTGCATGATGGCGAGAATGACCTGCACATAGGTCTCGACGCCGAATTCCTTCGCATACTGCGCCACTAGCGGTTCATAGCGCAGCACCTCCTCGCTGACGTTGGCCGTACCCGGAGGGTACACGCCGTCCGGGCCGGCGCCGTCTCCCCCTGAGAGGCTGCCGCCGAAGATGAGGATAATGACCATCATCACGAACACGCTAATGCCGAACACGGTGTAAGCGATCGGCTTCCGGAAATGCCACAGCTTCGATAAAACCAAGTAAAGCGTAGCCGGATCCATCAGCCGAACACTTCCTCGCGCTTCATCCCGTAGAGAGGCTGCTCTTCAGGCGGCTCTCCATACTTTTGCCGGTACCAGCGGCCATCCCACAACCGGAGCTCCTCTTGGGTCAGCTCCACTTGGATGTGCACCTTCTTCGAGCCCACGACATAGATGCCTTTGCCCGCATTCTTGTGCTTCTCGGCATCCTCGACGACGAGGAGCCGCTGCTCGGCCTCCGAGAATTTCTCCGACGTTTTGTTCATAATATCCTGGATTTCCTGGGCGGTCATCGGCAAGTACAGCTTGGTCACCGAGTTCAGAATGACGGCTTCCCCGTGATTTTTCGACCCGTCCACGGCGGACAGGAAGTCGCCCACCTGCTGGGTAGCCGAGGTGACGCCCCCTTGGAAGGAGCGAATCAATTTGTACATCATGCTGAGAAATTCCATCGCCGTCGGATTTTTGGGATCGGCCAGAATGTGCGCCTCATCCACATAGATCTGCTTCACCTTGGTGCGGTCCATCGTCGCGTCGTCGGTCAGAAACGTCAGGATGTTGAACATCGCCACTTGGCGCAGATCGGACTCCGAACGCAGATCGTAAATATCGAAATTGATCAGGTCGCTCGACAAATCGACGTTCGTATGCCCGTTGAACGCTTTCGAATAAGAGCCCTCCACGTACGGATACAGCACTTGATAAAACCCGTCCAGCGCCTGATACGTCTTATCCGTCCGGATGAGCTCGCCGATCGTCTCGTACAGGTCGCTCATAATCGGGAAGTCGGTGTGGGTCAATCGGGAAAATTCGGTCGTCCACACGATCCCTTTCCGGCGGTACGTCTCCACGATCGCCTTTTCGAGCAAAGCCAGCTCGACTTGCTGATTGACCAAATTTTTGTACATCAACGTGAACATCGTTTTCAACCGCGCGATTTTCTGGTGGAGCAGCGATACGGCGATAGGCGCTCCCTCTTCGTCGAGCATAATGGAGGAGTTCAGAATTTCGAACGGATTGATGATATCGTCGGAGGTAGGGGAGATTTTCACCCAGATGCCGCCGAGCCGCTGAAACTTGCGGCCGAATTCGGCCTTCGGATCGATCGTCCGGATAATCGTCCCCTGAATCCACCGCCGCATCATATCCCCCCAGATGTAGGTGGACTTGCCGCCGCCCGATGTGGCGATCACGACCTCGTTCCGGTTGATCAGCTGATCGTGGTCGACCACGACGACCGAATTGGTCTTCAGGTTCTTGCCTTTCACTACCCCGCGGTCCGCGAAAATCTCCGCCTCGTCGAACGGAAACAGGCTCGACAGCGCTTCTCCGTCGAAATTGCGGTAAGTCATCTCCGGAAGGTCGTTCGACCGGATCGGGAGAGAGGACGTGAAAGCGTCCAGTATGCGCGTATTCGGGATGACCGCTTTCAGGTTGCGGCCGCATTTCGCCTTCACGGTGCTGGTCAAGCGCTCCAATTCCTTCACGGATCGGGCCTGCAGCAAAATGTACATGTGCTGGTCGAATATTTTCTGATTGCGTCCCGAAGACAGATTGTCGAGCAGCACTTCCGCATCCTCCAGCTCTTTCTGAAGCCGGATCGCGTCCTTGGGCTGAATTTTCGGCTCCTGAATCCGGGCCTTCAGCTCGATGATCGCCCGGTTCAAGGAAGCGATCATCCCTTCGGAAGAACGCGGCGAAATATGGTGCGACAGCGTAATATTGCCGCTCGTCTCATGCAGGCCGGACAGCCAATTGATCAGGACGTCGTTCGCATAGTGGGCCACTGCCAGAACCCGGACATAGTTGCGTCCGAGTCGAAGATGGTCGAGCTCTTCCTGGATGCTGTCCGGGCTCAGCATATCCAGGAAGGCCGAATTGTCCTCCATCAGCTGCTCCAGATTCGGGTCGTCGCGGGTTTTCTTCTTCTTCCTGCCAAACAACGGATCGCACCTCCATTCAGAATTCGTTCGCGAGACGCTCCCGCTCTTCGATCCGCTTGACGGCCGATACCAGATTGCGTCTTCCGATCAAGTAATCCATCTCGATTTCGTCGGTAATCGAATGAAGCTGGGCATTCTCGTAGTCGTAAAAAATTTGCAACGCCTTCTTCAGTTCCTCGTTCGTCAATTCCGCCGCATCGAGCCGGTGCCGGAACAGCATGTCCTCCAGGCGCTCTAGATAATGGTCTCGGCGCGCCCGCAGCCGGATCATGGCCTGTTCGAGCGAACCCTCCTTACCGGGCTCGTACTTCTCGTCGAACACGAGGAAGCGGTTGCGCCGGATCATTTCGCGGTTTTGCTGAATGCCTTGCGCATATTCGATGTAGGAGGCGAGCAACAGTTTTTTGTGCCCATCCGTCGTGTTAGCCCGTTTGTGTCGCAGCTCGTCGATATACCGGCTCATGTTGATCGGTTCCGAAACCCGCAACAGCTGGATCGGATCGTCCAAGTTGTTCAGAAACTGCTCATAGCCTTCCATGACCTGGATTTGCTCGCTCAGCGACATAAGGCTCAGGTTGACGGCGGAAATGCCGATGATTTTGACTAGCCGATGATCGGTCGTTTCGATCGTTTCATTGAACACCCGACGTATCGGGATGATGTCTTGGGCGCTCCGCTCCTGCGGTTTCGAAGGCTTTCGGCCGGACAATTCGACTCCCTCCTCACGCCGTGCCATTTTTTTCTTGAATAAAAAACTCCGTTGGCGGCGGTTGAACTCGATTTTCCATCTGAAAAACCGGTGGGCCCGGATGTTCGGGCGTTCCTTGATGGGACGGACGAAGACGGCGATTGCGGTAACTACGACCGGCAGTAAGCCGACCACCAGCCGGATCTCCAACAGCCCTTCCACGAGCCAGACCACCAAAATACAAAACACAGCCGAGGGCGTCAAAACCAGGATGTCGAGCAACGTAATAAATTTCCAAACGTGAAACGTGCTGTCCACCTGATTCGGGATTTTGTATCGCTTTTCCATCTTGAGCGTAAATCCCCCCTCAGTGGATGTTGAATTTCAACCATCCGACAATGACGCGCGAGAGCAGCAAAACGACGGTGACGCCGCACACGTAGAAGAGGCCCGACTTGAATTTCGCTTTCGAATGTTCGTCATGAGACATGTAGGCGGCCAAGGTCAGGCCGATAATCGATAAGATGGCGATGGGGATCGCCAGATTGAGAAACCCGTTCACCACCTGTTTGTCGAGAAACTCGGTTATTTTTTGAAACGGATCGTCTACTAGAAAAGCGCCTCGTGTCACTCTCATTGCCTGATTGTCCTCCTTGTCTTCATTCCGGGCCGCGAATGGTCTTGATCAACTCCTAACTTTATCGTTAGGGGGGCCGTGTTACAATCGGGCGATGTTTTCATTTTTGTATGAGCTATGTACCCTTTTGGATATGTCGAATTATGGAAAATCGGGACCCGGATGCCGGTCAAAATCACAGCTATCGGTCGATGCGGATGGCGTTTTGCCAATGGTATAATGAACCAGTCTCTGGGTATTTTTGCTAGACCTAGATCGGTTTTGTAAAAAGTTAAAGGAGCGCCTGAAGCTCCCAATCGGGTTGCCCGACCTAATGGGAGGTGTTGAGATGGGGCAACAAAAGGTGAAACAGGCGACTGGGGCCATGATCCTGGGTCTATTGGCGGCGATCGTTGTCGAATGGTTCGTCATTGCCGCGCTGGCCTGGATGTCGAAGCCGGCCGCAGAAAGTCCGGACTTGGAGCAAATTACGCAGTCGATGTGGCATCCGCTTCAGTTGCTCGGAGATGCGTTCCCGCATCCCGAATTTTGGAGCTGGCAGCTGCTTCCATTGGCCGTCTGGCTATTGGCCGGCCTGTTCGTCTACCGGACTGTGAGCAAATCCCGTACGTTTCAAGAGGCTTCCGCCTATGGAGCTTACGGTTCCGCACGATGGGCGGCGTCCCACGAAGTATTCAACGACAGGGCTTTCGTGAGGAAAACATGGAATAAGCGGACCTCGGCTGCCTCCATTCAAAAAGCCGGCTCCGCGAGCCACCCGAATCTGGATAATTCGCCCGGACTTCTCTTCGGCACGCTGAACAACAAACCCGTCATCCTGCCGGAAGAGACGTCCATTCCGAACCGAAACGTGTTCGGCGTTGGGGGGCCGGGATCCGGCAAGACGCAGTCCTATATCTTGACCAACATCATTCACGAGCGGCATCGTTCGATCGTCGTCACGGATCCTAAAGGCGAAATTTATGAAAGTACGGCCGCCCTCAAGCGGGAGCAAGGCTATGAAGTGCGTCTGCTCAATTTCAAGGAGATGGACGTAAGCGACCGGTACAATCCGATCGATTACATCGAGCAAGAGACGGATGCGGAACGGGTGGCGACCGCCTTGTTCCTCAATTCCCAGGGCGGCGACAAGAAGATGGACTTCTGGGGAAAAGCCGAAATCGCCCTGCTGACCACTCTGCTGCTCTACGTAAAATCGGAATGCGAACCGGAGGACGCCAACATGGATATGGTCCGGTATATCCTGACCACCTACGGCCGCACTCCCGAAGATATGGATGCTTTTTTCGCCGGACTGGCTGCGGACCATCCCGCGAGTATGGCTTATCAAGTCGTCCGGATGGCCGAGGACAAAGTCCGGTCCAGCATCTTCATCTCGCTCGCCGTTACGATGTCGAAGTGGAATTCCAAGACAGTTCAGGCTTTTACGTCGGCATCCGACTTCAAGCTCGAAGCGATCGGCCTGAAGAAGACGATCGTATACGTCATCCTTCCGGTAGCGGATTCGACCTGGGAAATGCTCATCTCGAATTTTTTCACCCAGCTGTTTCAGCAGCTATATCGGCTGGCCGACCGACACTACAACCGATTGCCGAGGCCTGTCAACATTATGCTGGACGAGTTCCCGAATATCGGGAAAATTCCGAATTACGAGGAGGTGCTCGCGACCTGCCGGTCCTACGGCATCTCCTGCAGCACGATCGTCCAGTCGATCGGCCAGCTTATCGACAAATATTCCAAGGAGAAGGCGGAAGCGATCATCGGGAACAACTCCATCCGGTTTTTGCTCGGAGCGGGCGACCATATGACGGCCAAGTATTTTTCGGATCTTCTGGGAGATACCACGATCCGGACCGATTCTCGGTCCGTATCGAAGAGCAGGAAGTCGGGCGGATCGGACTCTACCTCGCACAGTTATGCCAAGCGTCCGCTGATGACACCCGACGAAATCATGCGCATGCCCCGCGAAGAAGGGCTGCTGCTCGCGGCAGGGACGAATCCGATCCGAATCCGGAAAACGTTCCAATTCGAATTTTTTGGAGGACTTCTTCGGGAGAAGGAAAGCCGGTTCGACTACTTGGACTCCGCATCCGGCACCAGATTGCCTTACGTGCCCAGGTACGCGAGGATTGCCGAGGAATTTGAAGCCTAATGCATAGGGAAGGGAAAGGGAATGGCCAAACATTTTGATTTCAACGGTGGCACTTTGACCGTCAACAAAGATTTGGTGAAATTCAAATTGCCCAAAAAGAGGACGCTCGCCGACTCTCCACAGCAATTCGACATCCTGAAGGAGCTGCCGGGCGACCACCTGTTCCCGCTGAAGCATGTGGAGTTCGAAGACGAGTCCCGCCAGGATTATGTGTTCTATTATGGCATCGAAGAAGGGTTCAAGCCGTTCGAGAAAATCCGGACGAACAAGCTGGACTCGAAGCTGAGGATTGCGGAATCGCTCGTTCAATTGGGGGAATATGCGGAAGAGCTATACCGGGACCGGGAACTGACGATTCCGCTTGAGCCGCTCAACTTGTACGTCGATCCGCTCAATCGCATCAAGGCGATCTTCGCCGGGATCGATACGATGCTGCCCTCGGCGGGATTCCACGATGACGATCTGCTCGATCAGGTGAAGCGGCTGATCCTGATGCTGTTCAGCTCCGTCTCGTTCCAGACGATGAAGAGCAAAGGGATCGGCGCCGCCCGGGAGAAGCCCGCCCCCGGGGCCCAGGAATTCCTGATGACGATTCTGCGCTGCCGATCGTTCGAGGATCTGCGGCTCGCTGCCGCCAACCAGCGGGACCGCATGGACCTCATCGACAAAGAAGTCGCGGCGATGAAGAAGGAGCAGATTCAGACCGGCTTGAAGGTCAACCGGAAATGGATTGTCATGGGCGTGGCCGGTTTACTCGCGGTCATGGCCAGTCTCGGGCTTTCCGTCTACTCGATGGGCTATGACAGCGGCCGAGAAACCGCGGGGGCCGCGGCAGCTGAAGTCCAGACTGCTGTATCGACGCCCGTCGTGAACGAGCAGGTCCTGAAGGCGCTGCGCGACGGAGCCGGAGGTAAGTATAAGGAGGCGATTCTCACCTACCAGCAGATCGATCCCAAGGAGCTGTCCGATGCGGATAAATATGCTTACGCCTTTGCCTTGTACAAACGCGGGGCCGGGTTGATGGCCCTCGATGTGTATCCCGACAAGGACATAATCGGCCTGGTCGTTCAGGATTTCGTCGACAAGAAGAATACGCTCGCCATCCAGCAAATTAAGGTTGACGCGCCTCTGGTCAAATTCGAAAAAGCCGTGGTTGCGAACGATACGAAAGCGATCCTGGACCTGAGGAACAAGTTCGAGCTGGACAAACGTCAAAACCGGATCGTGGCCGAAGCTTTTTTGAAAGAAAACAATTTGGACGAGGCCGGCAACTATGCGCTCAAAAGCGGGGACGACAAGCTGGTGGCGAAGGTCCGGTTCGAAAAAGCGGTCGCCGCCAAGGACGCCAAAAAGGTGATCGAGCAGAAGGATCTGTTCACGCTGTCCAAAGACGACCAGGCGGACGTAGCGATGGCTTACGCCGATCTAGGCAATACCGCCGATGCCTGGAAATATGCGGAGAGCAGCGGCGACATCAAAGCGAAGATCTATGTGAAGAAAGCTCAGGTGGGGAATTTATACATTAATACCTCGCTTAGCTATAAGGACCGCGACGCCCAAATCGAGCAGCTCAGACTCGAAATCGAGGCCTTGACGGCCCAATTGCCGAAATAACGCGGTCTAACCTAAACCAGGAGGAGGAGAACGAAAATGAACCATTTTGATGAGATGGAGAAAAAGCGGCTGAAGCAAAAACAGGAGCAGCAGGAGGCGAAGGAGGCTGATGCCGTCCGCATTGTGAACAACGCCAAAGCCAGCCTGGCGATGGACGGCAAGACCGTGTCGAAGGAGACCGAGGACATCATGATCCGGTATGCCAAGGGGGAGCTGACGGAGGAAGAAGTGCTTAAATGGATTCGTCCCGGAAAGGAAGAGAACTGATGAGCGGTGAGTGGAGAGATCCGTACCTGTATCCGGATATCCCCGTCATGCGCAACAAGTTCGACATCCAAGACAATTTCCGGTTGCACCGGGCGGAAACCGACCATGTCATGTTCCGGCTCGTGCAGCTGGAACAAAAACCGATTCCGGGCGCGTTCGACACCCGGCATCTGCAGGCGATCCACAAGCATTTGTTCCAGGACGTGTACGATTGGGCCGGGGATTTCCGGATCGTCAATATGACCAAATACTACGACAACTTGGACATGCGCATGGGGTATTGGGATCATCGAGACATCCGCGATGCGCTGCAGCAAGTATCGGATAAACTGAAAGAGGAGCGGTTCCTCACCGGACTTCCGGACCGGGACGCCTTCGCCGAACGAGCCTCGCAATACATGGCGGCGATCAACAAGGTCCATCCGTTCCGGGAAGGCAACGGCCGGTCGCAGCGCGAATTCATTCGGACGCTTGCCCTGAACAGCGGTTTCCGGCTGGACTGGTCGCGGGTTCCCGAGCGCCAGTTGACCGATGTCCGCGCCATGTCGCTCGTGGACGACGGCAAGCAGTTGGCTCCGGTGATGAAAAATTGCATTGCCAATCCGCTGCCCGATCCGCAGCTGGCCCGGTCCTTTCCCCCGCCCGGCAAAACGATGGAACGGTGATGGTTATAGGAGCGGCCTTAGTCGAGTGACTAAGGCTGTTTCGTGTGGAGGGCGGCATAGTTCAAGCTCGTAGTCCTGCGCTGAAGCTTTTTCATCGAGTGCGAGAGGGATTTTCTCCCTCTCTTTCGTTCGATTTAAGCGACTTGAGGGGTGCGAGGGGGAAAAGCTCCCTCTTTTTTGAGAGTAAAGCTTGTTTTGGACGAGATTTGGCCGAAAAAGATGGAGGTTTTCCCTCTCATGAGGGCGAAATGAGACTATCCGCAAGAAAATGAGGGAGGTTTTCCCTTTCAGCGAGACTCCTCCGGGCAGCGGATCAACATCAAAGCCCGATTCTCCCCTCGCAGCGGACGCATGGTTTGATATAATGGAACCAGTGGCATTCTATAGGCATCAGTACTTCTCAACATAAGGAGGTTTGCCTGCATGCTGTTCCGATCCAACCCGTCTCCCGAAGATTCGACCCGCGTCCCTCCGGGGCAGACGGTCACCCAAGGGTTTCCCGTGCTCCATTACGGCGATATCCCTTATTACCGCGACATGGGCCTGTGGGATCTGAAGCTGTTCGGCCTCGTGGAGCAGGAGCATTCGATCAGCTACAAGGAGTTCATGGCGCTGCCCCGGAAGGAATTCCGCAACGACATCCACTGCGTCACGACTTGGTCGAAGCTGGACAACACGTGGGAGGGCGTCGCAGTGGCGACGGTTATGGAGCGGGTGAAGCTGAAGCCGGAGGCCAAGTACGTCATGCTGCATGCCGAACACGGCTGGTCGACGAACTTGCCGCTCGAGGATTTCCTGCGGGAGACGAGCTTCTTCGGCATCAAGCACAACGGGGCGATACTCACGCCCGAGCATGGGTATCCGGTCCGGATGGTCGTGCCGCACCTGTATTTCTGGAAGAGCGCCAAATGGCTGCGCGGCATCGAGTTCATGGCGAAGGACAAGCCGGGCTTCTGGGAGCGCAATGGCTACCATATGTATGGCGATCCCTTTAAAGAGCAGCGCTACGATTTTGACTAACCGAGCTTAGCCTGCCAAACGTCCATCGGAGAAACCGGTGGATGGCTTCAACTGTCGTTTGTAAACGCCCACACATTCGTATCCAGAGTTCAATCCGAATGGAGGCTAAACAAAGTGCCGAACGAACATGTCGAGGAGTATCGCGAGTTGACTGAAACGTATCAGCTGGAGCAGGAGCAGGTGTCGAGCTTCCAAAACGAGGGGCACATTTTATTGCGCCAGGTGGCGTCAACCGACGAGTTGGCCGCTTACCGGAATGCGATTGTCCAGGCGGTACGGGAGCTCAATACGCAGAACAAACCGCTCCACGAGAGGGATACATACGGGAAAGCCTTTCTTCAAATCTCCAACATCTGGGAAACGCATGAAAATGTCAAACGGTTCGTGATGGCCCGCCGGTTCGCCAAGCTGGCCGCCGATCTCATGGGGGTGAGCGGGGTGCGGATCTATCACGACCAAGCGTTGTTCAAAGAACCGGGCGGCGGGCATACGCCGTGGCATCAGGATCAAATCTACTGGCCGCTGGACACGACGAATACCATCACGCTCTGGATGCCGCTAGTCGACATTCCGGAAGAGGTCGGTTCCATGACCTTCGCTTCCGGCTCCCATAAGCGAGGATACATCAGCAAGCTGGAAATTTCCGACGAATCGCACAAAACCCTTCAGCAATACGTAGAGGCGCATGGAATTCCCAAGAAAAACTACGGGGCGATGAAGGCCGGAGACGCTACGTTCCATTACGGCTGGACGCTGCACAGCGCGCCCGGCAATCCGACGGATCGGATGCGCGAGGTGATGACGATCATCTATTACGCCGACGGCACCCGCTTGCTGGACCCGGACAGCAATGCCAGACGGAACGATCTGATGCGCTGGTGCCCCGGCCAGGCGCCAGGCGAGCTGGCAGCCAGCCCCCTGAACCCACTCGTTTACAGCGCGAAAGGAGAGGAAACGCCATGAAATTCGCATTAGCACAAGCGGATATTACACCGGATCATCCGGTATTCATGCACGGGTTCGGAGCACGTACGCACAAGTCCGAGGGGGTTCACGATCCGATCCGGATGAAGGCGGCGCTGCTGCAGACGGACCGGTCGCTGCTGATGGTGACGATCGATACGCTCGGCTCCGACCGCAGCTTCGTGGTGGACCTGAAGGCGGCTCTGAAAAGGGACTTCGGACTAGAACCGGCCGAAGTGATGATCAATTTCTCGCATACGCATCATTCGGTTTACTTGACCGGGCGGGACGAGAGCCTGCGTAAGGGCGGCTACAGCATGGGGCAGGAGCAGTGGCCGTCTTCGGAGCGGGAGCTCGTATATACGGAGGATGAAGCCTACTACGATTTCATCGAAGCGACCTTGCTGAGTATGGTGCGCGATTGCTACGACGGGCTGATCGAAGGCGAGCTGCTGCTTGGGTGCGTGCAGTCCGATTTCGGCGTGAGCCGGAGACGGCCGGACGGTCGAGGCGGGGTGGAGTGGAAGCCCTATTACGAGGGGAAGATCGACCGGGACTTGTTCGTCTTGAAGCTGGTGGATGCCGAGCAGCGGGTGAAGGGCATTTTGTACAACTACGGGTGTCATACGACGGCAGCGGGTTCGGCCAATTACTTGTTCTCGGGCGATTTCGCCGGTGCCGCTTCGAACTGGCTGGAGGCCGCGTATCCGGACGCAATCGCAATGTTCCTGCAAGGCTGCGCGGGCGAGATCAAGCCGATGAAAAGCGCTGATGGAGACGGGTTCAAATCGTGCACCATGGGCGAAATGGAGGAAGCCGGAGTCGATCTGGCCAAAGAAGTGGCCGAGTTGTTGGAGCATGGCTCCTTCAGCCCGGTGCAGAGTACCGGATTCCGGTCGGTGCTGCTGGATCCAACGGTCTACACCGAACATACCCCGATCGAGGAATTCGAAGCGATCGCGAACGATCCAGCCGCTGCTGATTTTTATAGGAAGAGCGCCTTGCGTACCATAGAAGCGATCCAGGACGGCACAATCAAGGACAGCCTGCCGCTGTACATCTCGATCTGGCAGTTGGCCGACGACGTCCGGATTATAGCTATTGAAGGGGAAGTGTCCACCCAATACGCGCTCATGATCAAGCGCATGTTCGGGAATGGGAAGACGCTAGTGCTGGGCTACACGAACGGTGTGTTCTGCTATATCCCGACGGCTCAGATGATTCGGGAAGGCGGGTATGAGGCGACCTGCAACTTTTTCTTCGGACTGAGCGGGCCGTTCGTTCCGGAGATTGAGGACATTATTATCGGACAGATCGCCAAGGCGATCTTAGGAGAGAAACTGGAGAATGATCCTGAAATAGGGGGAAAAAGTTCATCTAATGGATCTATGAGACTTATTTTATAAGAAATAAATGAAAAAAGTTCATCTATTGGTTCTGCGAAGCCGATTGCATGAGTGAATGGAAGGCACAGATGCAAATTTTTCCTCTAATTTATGCACAGACCTGATTTTTGGGTCAATAAAGGAACTTTTTTCATCTATTCGAGAACGAGGCATGCTTAAGGGCCGTCCAGATGGACGGCCCTTGGTGTTTAAGAATAATGGCGGGGATATGTCCGGTCCAGCAGCTGGTTAAACCGCCGACGGCTCCGCCCAGGTTTGCACGATACGCGAGAAGCGCATCGGCTCGTCCGTGGCGTACCAGCGAATGCCCAGATCGAGCAGCTGCCGCAGCGATCGGTCGTCGAACTGGAACGGCAGCACCTCGAAGTCAACCCCGGCATCCGCGGCAGCCTGCAGCGCCTCCCGAAGGAACGCCGCGTCGAGGTCGTACATCCAGTCGGGGGTAGGCGACTTCGAATTCAGGTGAAGCTGCACCTGATCCAGCCCGTCGAAGCCGGTGCGCGCCGCGGCCAGGAACTTCTCGCGGATCGCGTCCGCCGATCCGCCGATCCACAGCATGCTTCGCACGCCGTTCGCGATTCGCTTCATCGCTTTGCAGTTCGCCTGCTGGTTGTGCGTGAAGATGACCTGACCGTTGACGCCGTATTCGTCGATCAGCGCTCCTAGCTGGTCCAGATCGACCTGCTTCAGATCCAGGTACACGCTTCGTTCCCGGTCGACCCGCAGCTGTTCGAACACTTCCACCAGCGACGGAATACGCTCTCCGGCGAAGCGCGGATCGAATTTCACGCCGGAATCCCACGCCAGAGTGTCGGAGTAGTCGAGCTCGGAGATCGGCAAGTCCTTCTTCTCGTCGGGAGCGGTCGTCGTTCTAGCCGGCGTCTCGTCGTGCAGGCAGACGATGACGCCGTCGCGGGTCGTCCGGATGTCGGCTTCCGGGATGCCGCCCAAACTCCAGGCGTATAGATTGGCAACCATCGTATTGTCCGGGCGTTCGTACGCCCCGCCTCCGCGATGCGCCTGCCAGTAGACGCGATCCGCTTGCGGATTATGAGCCACTGCGATTCCCTTCTTTCTCTTTTTTTACGATATACTATAGAGTGCAGTTGTTATATTCGGGGTCCCCCGCAAAGTATTAGGTATACTCTTCGGAGGCTTACTTCACTTTGTGGGTGATTTCTGGGGTGCTGGTTCTTGTTCCGTGGTGTCGGGCCATTGGAACGCCAGCACTTTTTTTTGCCACAGCCGATGCTTGTGTATAGGCGCGTTCATAGTCATAGTAATTCACCTCCTTCCCAGCGGATCACCGAGAAGCCGCGGAGGCTAGACGCAGTGCACGCGCACGCCGGCTTCCCGGAACGCCTCGACATGCAGCTCGGAGGCTTCCGTTCCGGTGATGAACGTGTGGATCGCCTGAATGGGCGCCACCTGATGAAGCGACCGCTTGCCGATCTTCGTGTCGTCGGCGACGACGATGACTTCTTGGGCCGCCCGGATCATCCCGATTTTCGTCGGCACGAGCTTCTCCTCCGGGTGGGTCAGCCCATATTGGGGATGGATCGCCGGCGTGCCGATGAACGCCTTCTGCACATGGATCGTACCTAGCACGTGATCGGTATATAGGCCGTTCAGCATGAAGCTGGAATGGTACAGCGTCCCGCCTGTGACGACCACGGTGATGTCCCGGCAGTCGCGCAGCTCGGCGGCGACGTTCATGTCGTTCGTCACGATCGTCAAGTTCTTCCGGTGCACGAGCTGCTGGGCAATATGAATCGTTGTCGTGCCCGAGTCGAGAATGATGTGGTCGCCGTCGTTGATCAGTGAAGCCGCATACTTGCCGATGCGCCGCTTCTGCTCCAGCTGGTCGCTCGCCCGTTCGGAGAAAGACGGCTCGACGTTGGCGCCCTGATCGAGAATGACCCCGCCGTGCGTCCGTTTCAGCAGCCCTTCCAGTTCGGCCTCGGCCAGGTCGCGGCGTATCGTGACCTGGAACGCTTGCGCGAGCTCGCTTACGGAGGCGACCTGCCGCTGCTTTACGAATTCGACAATGCGCTGCTTGCGCTCTACGGGCAACATGAATGTAAAATGCCTCCTTGGCCAGGATTATGGATGGATCAAAATGGGTTGCTCATATGTGCACGATAATATTCATAAATGTTTATTTGTTTCTATGGTAAATGATTCATCTCTCGGCGGTCAACCCTATCCGTGCGGATGAACGGTCCGGAACAAAGAAAAAACCTGGCCGCTGCCAGTCGGGTGATGACCGGTCGGAGCCAGGTGCTCGCGTTCATGGGATTATCGGTTGAACTGGCCGCTCAATTGCTGCTCGGCGATTTGAATAAGGCGACGAGTGATATGGCCTCCGATTGCGCCGGCGTCGCGTGTTGCCATATAGCCCATGTAACCGTCTTGCGGGATTTGAATCCCCAGCTCTTGAGCGACCTCGTATTTCATTTGGTCCAGAGCGGTGGAAGCTTGCGGAACGACGAGGCGTCCCGACGATTGACTCGATTGACTGGATTGTTGCATCATTTGTTGGTTGTATGCCATCTGCTATCACCTCCCGTATTGATACGTATTATGGGCATTTTGGCAAATTCTACGCATACAAGGAATTGGAAAATGTAGCCACGGCAGTTGTTCTGGTATACTAGGAGGAACATGATGGAGAGGCCTTAGAGAGTGGGGGAATGAGCATGTTTCGATTGGAGATCAAAGGGATGAAGCTGGAGCCGGACTTGCAAATCGTACAGGCCGATGTGAAGGTGGAGGCGGACGGAGAAATCATCATAGACGAGTCGATGTGTGTGGACGTAGGCTTGCCGGCGCTGCTATACAGCGGCTTCGAGCCGACGATGCCGAACCGCTGGGCGGAGATCGGCGACTGGACGTCGGTTCCGTTCTTCGTGTGCGGGTGCGGCGACCCGGAGTGCAGAGCGATTCTGTTCCGGACCCAAGTGCTGGAGGAGGAAGGCGAGGTAGAGTGGGTGCTGGTGGAGCAGGCGGAGGATCGGAGCTATCGGGAGCAGGAGCTGTACCGGTTCCCGCTGCGGTCGTACCGCGAACAAGTGCTGCGGGCCGCAGAGCAGTTTCTCGAAGTGATCGACGGCCAGGACTACCGCCCGCTTATGAAAGACACGGAAGCGGTAGTCCGCCGTCTAACCGACCGGCTGCGCCGCGCCGTCGGCACCGAACATTAGACGAACGGCATACTAAACGGTGAGCGGCAGGGCTGCGATCACCGCATCGCCGGACAGTTTGTCGCGAAGCGTCTTGCAATTGTTCTCCGGCGACTCGATCGTCCAGCCGGCAACCTTGGTGCCGCAGACGACAGCTTGGCGGAGCGGCAGACCCCGCATTAGGCCCATGACCGTACCGGAGAAGTAGGCATCCCCGGCACCGCTGGAATCCTCGACCGCGACCGGGTACACGGATTGAACCCCGGCTTCTCCGTCGGCGCCGACCGTGCCGTCATAATAGACCGAGCCTTCCTCGCCGAGGGTGACGACGAGCTGCGGGAGGCCAAGCTTGCGCGCGAGCTCACGAATCGTCGTCAGCTGTTCGCTCTCGCTCAGCTCGATGAACGACCGGCCGAGCAGCCGTTCCGCTTCCACGTGGTTGCATATGAAGCATGCCAGCTGGGTCAAGAGCTGAGGCTTCTGCAGGATGACGTCCAGATTGCCCGGGATGCCGTACACCGGCTTGCCCAGCTTCGCCGCCAGCTCCACCACCGCGGTGGACAGCTCGGCGTTCAAGTCCAGCTCCAGCAGAATGTGGGACGACGAGCGGACGATCGCATCCCCATGCTGCGCGAAGTGCTCCGCCATAGCGGTCAAATTCGGCATCTGCGAGATCGAGCCGGCCAAGTCGCCACGCTCGTTCAGAATCGCCATCCACATCCCCATGCCTTCTTGATCGGCACGGGCCATCTCCTCTGTCCGTACGCCTGAGCTGTTCAACCGCTGCAGCACCTCCATGCCTAACCCGGTGTTGTCCACCGAGGAGACCAGCTGTGTCGGCACGCCCATGAGCCCCAGGTTCTCGGCGATATTGCGGCCAACGCCGCCGTGCACGAATTGAATGCGGCCGAGGTTGCGGCCGGTCGGGATGTAAGTCTGGAACGGGAATCCTTTGCAATCGATGAACACCGTTCCGATAACCGTTGCATATCCACTCATTGTTAATGAAAGCTCCTCTTCCAATTAATCTCTCGTGTTATTCCGTTTAATCCCGCGTAATTTGCATATCGATCCACAGCGTGCGCGTCTCACCGGGCGCCAAGGCGCTCATCCCCGTCACGGAGGCGTCGAGCGGCACGTTCGGGGCATTCGTAACCCATGTGTACGGCTCGATGCAGATCGTATCCTTGGCTTCACCCTTCGTGTAGATCACCCACTGCTTGAACGCATCCGAGCCGGAGTAGCGGATCGAATAGCCGGGCTTCGACAGCACGGACACGACCGGGTTGTCGCCGATCTGGAAGACCGTATCGAGTGTCCGTCCGGCCAGATTGATGCCCTCGGCCATCGAGCTGAAACCGCCTAGCGGCAGCAGCTTGCCGGTCGGCATCGCATCCGGGTCGAGCTCCCAGATCGCTTCGGTCGGCAGCTGGAACGTCCACCGCTCCGGCTCGCCGTCGATCATGAACCACGTATGGACGCCGAACCCGTACGGAGCCGATAAGCCGCTATGGTTGGTAGCGGAGACTTCCTGCAGCAGACCGGAGTCGGAAAGGGTGTACGTCACCTCCATCGTCAGGTCATGCGGATATTGCTCGTCGAGCTCCGGGTAGTCCGTGGTGCGGAACGACGTCGTAATCGACAGCCGCCCGTCGGCTTCCCCGGTTCGGATCACTTGCCAGGGGCGGCTGCGCAGGATGCCGTGAATATGATGCCCCTGCGGGGTGTTGATCGCGAGCTGGTAGTGTCGGCCATCGAAATCGAATGCGCCATGGCGGATCCGGTTCGGCGGCATCATCATCGGAATGCCGAAGTGCCCGGGCTGCTCCTGAATCGCTTGCAGCGTATCCGGAACCCGCAATACTTCGCGTTTCGCGATTTTATCCCACATCCGGATCATATTGCTTCCGAGGGAAGGACAGAGGGTGACGGAGAATTGGTCGTTCTCAAGGACATGGACGGGAACGCCCTGCCACGTTTGCTGGGTAATCGGCATTGGACAATGGCTCCTTCTATGGAATGGACTAAAGTCCATTCTATCAAACTCGCCTTTTCGCTGTCACGGTTTTGTTGGGTGGGAGTGGGGAACCGTCTCCGACTGTCTCGGCTGCTGAACCGCATGTTCATGGTGGGGATCCGTTCCCGGGGAAGCATCCGGCAGCAAGAAGCCGAGCACAAGGGGCACCGCGAACAACCCATAGAACAGCAGGTTTTTGAATACCGAACGGGAGGGCTCATGGCTGTGTCCTTCGTCCTCGCAATCGCAGGACGGCGGCTCGCCCCGGTATTGGCGGAACGCCTCGTATAGCTGATAGACTCCCACGACAGCCAAGGCGATTGCGGCCAGCTTGACGAACGGCGTCATGCCCGGTGCGATGTAGAGCAACAGGGCGTCGGATTTGACCAAAAATGAGATGTACCCGGCGAAGCCGAGCAAGATCCCGGCTTTGATGACGGCATGAACCCACAGAAAAGGGCGGGCGGACATGGGGCAACACCTCCCATTATAATGGCCAGACCGGATTCCTTCCTAAAGCAGCAGTCGTTCGAACGCTTCCGCCCCAAGCAGCACCAGCGCCACAACCCCTCCGCCGAGCAGCAGGACGAAGCGGACGCGGAAGACGGACAACAGCATAAGCGTATTTTTGAAATCCAGCATCGGTCCGAAGACAAGGAACGTGAGCAGCGACCCGGCGGTGAAAGTGCCTGCGAATGACGAGGCTACGAACGCATCCGATGTAGAACAGAGCGATAAGGCGTAGGCGAAGCCTAACATGAACAGATTGGAGCTCCAGTGATCTTGGCCGATCGAAGCGAGGCTCTCGCTTGGCAGCATCGTCTGGATGCAGGCGGTCAGCATCGCGCCGAAGATCAAATATTTGCCCATCTCGAAAAACTCGTCCGAAGCGTGGGAGAGCACGGAAGCGAGCCGGTTTGGGATCTCAGGCTGTGCACCGTGTACGTGCGTGTGAGTATGACCATGTTCGTGTGTATGATCAGGAGCATGCGCAGGACGTGCGGTCCGTACGAAGCTCATCGGGGTATGGGGATGGTAACCTCGAAGCGGATTGCGCTTGTAGAACCGGTAGACGAGCAAGCCGATGGCGAACGCGATGAGGAAGGCCAGCCCCATGCGAGAATAAGCGATCTCGGGCCGCGCGCGGAACGCCATGTATGTCGAGGCGAACACAACCGGGTTCAGGATCGGTCCGGCCAAGATGAACACGACCGCGATGTAGAGCGGCATCCCCTTCACCATAAGGCGGCGGATGATCGGGATCATGCCGCATTCGCAGAGCGGGAAGATCAGGCCGAGCGCACAGGCGAACAAAGTGCCGAGTACGGGATTGCGAGGGGTGAGCCGCCGTACCGTCTGCTCGGAGACGAAGATTTGCAGCAGGGCGGACGTCAGGACCCCCAGCAGGACGAAGGGGATCGCTTCCAGCAGGATGCCGATGAGCAAGGTTTTGAAGCCGGTCCAGTTGAAGGCGGCCAGAAAAGCGAGATCGGGCGGCTCGCGGCGGGTGAGGATGAGGGCCGTCAGATAGAGGCAAGCCAGTCCGACCACGATGTGTGCGCTCCAGCGCCCTAACGTATGCAAGCGGCATTCTCCTTCGCGTGCAGGATGAAGATCCCTATTAAGGTATGCGCCTGCGGACAAGATTAGGACTGGGAGTAACCGCTCGCGAGAACCGCCAATTCGAGCTTGTTCAGGGCGAAGCACGCTTCGTTGGTCATTTCGAACGAACGGGGAATGCCGATGTCGGTGAAATGGCGGAGCGCTTCGGCGGTCTTGTAGCCGGTCTCGGAGACGAACCAGTCATACAGTTCCGGGGGCTGCAGCGGCCGATCTTTCCAGGCGTCGGCAAGGATCGGACTGTAGAGCGGATCGGTGGCCTTCACCAGGGAGCAGCCGTTCAGCTTCTCAGCGTACTTAGGTGCGGGAGGAGCGTGACGGATCGGAGCGAACAGCTGGGGCCAATAGTCGGCTCTGGAGCCGGAATGCGGGACGGAGGCGGCGAAGCGCAGGATCCCTTCCCGCACAGACGGCACGCCGAAGACTAGCGCGTACAGATTCCGGCCGAGGCCGATGCGTTCCTCGAGGTCGGAGAACCGCTCCAATACGCGTCCGGCCAGCCTCGGGGGCGAAGCGCCGGCGGCGCCGTAAGGGAACGCGATGACATTCAGCTGAAGCAGGGCATGCAGCTGCAGCAGATGGGAGTCCAGCAACGACTTGTAGGGCTCCTTCTGCGCGACCCTGCCTTCGATATAGGTTTGCTCGTTGACGATCAGCCCTATGGTCAGCAGCTCGCTGCACCGTTCTTGCCAGAACAAGTCCCAGATGGGCTTCATGAAGACCGACACGTCGAAGGCCGGCAGCAAGTGAAACAGGCTGGCATTCCGTTCAAGGCTAAGCTCATACAAGCGCAGCTGCGGGTATGTATCATAGAAAATCAGCGCGTTCCCCCGCTCCAGGAAGGCGAACAGCTCCTCAGCTCGGCCGGCAGCCATCAGACGAGGGACGAACTCGCCCTTCAGGTCGGTCATGCTCCACCCGCCGTTACGCGATACCATGTGCGCGAGCAGCGCCCAATGCAGCTCCGGGTGACGGCAGTAGATGTCGTAGTAGGCTTGCGTCCGCGTGACGTTATTGCAGTTCAGCCTGGCGGTCTCCTCCCGGATCCGGCGAACCAGTGGCCGATGTTCCGCTTCCGCCGCGTTCGGGGCGCCGTTCGCAGGCAAGGCAGCGTAGGCCTGACGCAGCCGGGTGAGCAGCTTGGCGTCCAGGCGGATGCCCTCCCCTTGCTCGGCCAATTCGGAGGAGAGGAGCAGGCCGGCGGTTTTGCCTTTCAAGTAATCGAATGCCAGACCGGGCATGTTCAGAATGCGCTTCACCAAGCTTCCTTGGGGCCACCTGGACTCGTTCCTGCTTTTTTCGCCCATCGTTCCCGTCACCTCCCGCTGCAAACAACAATCGCCGCCCCGAACGCCAAGCGGTCCGTTATTAGACCTTATGACGAGAGGGGCGGCGACTTGTTAGCGGAATGAAAAACGGTTTACTTGCGGTCTTTGTAAATTTCGCGCATCACATGCTTCAGCTCCGGTACGACGATCCGGGTCATCGCCAGCTTCACCGCGCCGGTCGAGCCCGGCATGGAGAAGACGGCCGTATTGCCGCATACGCCGGCGACCGCGCGGCTCAGGATGGCAGCGGGGCCGATGTCTTCGGCGAAGCTCAAGTAGCGGAAGATCTCCCCGAATCCGGGCATCTCCTTGTCCAGCACGTCGCGAACCGCTTCGTAGGTCGTATCCCGCAGGGCGATGCCGGTCCCTCCGTTCAGCAGCACGGCCTCGATATCCGGAGAAGCGGCTGCGTCGCGAATGAGATCTTGAATCGGCCCGTAATCGTCCGTCACAATCCGGTAATCCACAATCGTACAGCCCGATTCTTCCAATAATTGCTTCATTAATTGGCCGCTCTTGTCGGTGTCCGGCGTGCGCGTATCGGAGACAGTAATGACCATGCAGCGGACGGTGGCGGGCGCTTCCCGGCGATGTTGTTCAGTAGACATTGGCGTTCCTCCGTTATGTAGTTGCTGATACCACTATACTTCGTTTGAAACGGCCCTTCAATAGCGTGGCTACGCGGATTTTCGGCAATCTTTATTTGACGGGACGGCGACAGGCTGGTATTATATTAATTATGCGATTGTGTCGTAAGATCAGTTTGCGTACTATGTAAAGGAGGTGTATCCTGATGCGCGTTATCGTTACTCTGGCTTGCACGGAGACGGGCGACCGTAACTATACGACTACGAAGAACAAGAAGACTCATCCGCAACGGATCGAGATGAACAAGTACTGCCCGCGCCTGAAGAAATACACGCTTCACCGTGAAACTCGCTAAGAGGTTCCTTTGAAGGTTAAGGCAATGACAGGAAAGAGTAGGATGGCGCAGCCGTTTCAGAGAGCCGGCAGCTGCTGAGAGCCGGTACGGCGCGTCATTCGAATGGGTCCTGGAGCTTGAAGCCGAACATCGTCGCTTACGCGAGCGGCGTCAGTAGGCGGAACGGCGGTTCCCCGTTACCGGAACTTCAAGGTTTTCTGTACTTGGCGGCGCACCGGCCGACAGAAAACAAATTAGGGTGGTACCGCGGCCTTTCGTCCCTTCGACGAGGGCTTTTTTTGTTGTTCGGAATTGGATTTTCAAATAAAAATTGGAGGTTCTCCAGATGAAACGCGTATTAAGTGGAATTCAACCGAGCGGCCAGCTCACGCTAGGCAACTACATCGGCGCGCTGCGCAATTACGTGCTGCTCCAGGAGGAGCATCAATGCTTCTTCATGGTCGTCGACCTGCATGCGATCACCGTCCCGCAAGACCCGGCGGCGCTCCGCGAGCAGACGGAGTCCGTCACGGCGCTGTTCCTCGCCTCCGGCCTCGATCCGGCCAAGTCGAACGTCTTCCTGCAGTCGCACGTTCGCGCCCATGCCGAGCTCGGCTGGCTGCTGACGACCCTTACGTACATGGGCGAGCTGGAGCGGATGACGCAGTTCAAGGACAAGTCGAGCGGCAAGGAATCGATCGGAGCGGGGCTGTTCACGTACCCGTCGCTGATGGCCGCGGACATCCTGCTCTACGATACCGAGCTCGTCCCGGTAGGCGACGACCAGAAGCAGCATCTCGAGCTGACGCGGGATTTGGCGCACCGGTTCAACCAACGGTACGGCGACACGTTCCGCATCCCGGACGGCTACATTCCGAAGGTCGGCGCGCGCATCATGTCGCTGGACGACGCGTCCAAGAAGATGTCGAAGAGCAACCCGAACGCGGGCAGCTACATCGCGATGCTGGACGAGCCGGATGTCATCCGCAAGAAGATCAGCCGCGCCGTGACCGACTCCGGCCGCGAAGTGACGCATGATCCGGCGTCGAAGCCGGAAGTGTCGAACCTGATGAGCATCTATGCCAGCTGCTCGGATCTCTCGCTCGGCGACATCGAGGCGAAGTATGCGGGACAAGGCTACGGGCCGTTCAAGAAAGACTTGGCCGAGGTCGTCGTCGCGACCCTGGAACCGATCCAGAAGCGGTATAGGGAGATTCGCTCGTCCGGCGAGCTGCAGGCGGTGCTGAAGCAAGGCGCCGAGAACGCCTCCGTCATCGCGGAAGCGACCGTCCGGAAAGTAAAGGAGAAGATGGGCTTCGTTCTTCCCTAACTGATCCGGTCCAAGTCAGCCTCCTCGCTTGCGGCGCATTCTGGCGCTGAGCGCGAAGCCGTACCCCATGCAGCCTATCGCGGCGACGGTGCAGAGAATCGCACCCCATACGCTGCGATAAGCGATGGACAGGCTGACTCCGCAGAGCAGACCCACACAGAGCAGGGCGAACAGAAGAGCTAACGAACGGTTCATAGAGGGACCTCCGGACTTTCTTCACATTGTGAGGTATTAATGAATATTCCTTCATCTGCGAAACATACTAAGCTTGCAAGCTTGCAGCTCAACCAATATCACGCAGATTGAAAGGAGCAGTACTCTCATGGCAGGCCAATCTCGCAGCAGCAATCGAATCTTAGTGCCTCAAGCAGCCCAAGCTTTGGATCAAATGAAATTCGAAGCCGCAGCCCAACTCGGCATCACGCTTCCGGCAGGCGGCTATTACGGCGACATGACTAGCCGCGACATGGGTTCGATCGGTGGATCGATCACCAAGCAACTCGTGCAAATGGCGGAGCAGTCGATGTCTGGCGGCGGCATGACCGGTATGGGCATGCGGAATTTCTAATACACCAACTGATCCATCGAAATCGAAGCTCAAGGGAGCGATTCCCTTGAGCTTCTTCTGTATGCTCCTATTGGAGCCCTAGTAGGCGTTGATCTTGAGCTTTTTACCCACCCGGCCTTCGTTCAGCCAGCCGACATAGGAATCCATCGGGCGATAATGCTTATCCATCAGCAAAACGGCCACGAACGGATATTGCTTCCGGTGCCGGTAGCGGACATCGACCCAGCGTACTTCGTATCCCCAGGCGTGCTCCCTCAGCTCCGCGCAGGCGTAGGAGGTGAAATACAAGAAGGCGCTGACATCGGGATGGGTACGGGAAGCTTCGACCGCCGGATGGTGCTCGAAGTCGACCTTGTCGATCCAGCGGAGCATATTGTTCTTATATTCACCGAGCTCGTAATGACCGTCGCCCTTCACCTTCACCACGTTCCAGACGTACAAGTGAATGGTCGGAATGATAAGGTAGCGGTGCGCCGGATCGTATTGAGGATCCTGCAGCCTTACACGGCGGTGGACCATCCAATGCGCGACCGTACGCCACACATAATAACCGGCTAGCAGCACGTAGAGCGTCGGGAAAATGACCTCAGGCGGGCCGAGATGGACGGACCACAGGAAAATGGCTACCACGTGAGCCGCGAACATAATCGGGTCGAAGATGTGAATGATGTTCCACGAGATCCAGCGCTCCGTGAAGGGTCTGAACGCTTGGGTGCCGTATGCGTTGAACAGATCGGAGAATACGTGAAACCCGACCGCGATGAACACCCACAGGGCGACATGCGAGAGGGAAGCTCCTTGGAACAGCAGTGTCATGACAAGTGTGACGAGCGTCGTCCAGATGGCGATGGCCGGCAGAGAGTGCGATTTCCCACGGTGATTGCGAATATAAGCGGCATTGCCCTTCAGACGCAGCAGTCCGTCGGAATCCGGTATCTGGGAACCGACTACAGTACCGATCAGGACGGCGGTTGCAGTGACGCTGTCGGACGCGACGACGGGATCGACATGGGCGAGCCCCGCGAGGCCGAGTCCTACGACTAGATGAGTACCTGTGTCCAAATAAAAGTCTCCTCCTATCAAGTCTGGACCAATTGGTGATACACTTATTGTACCATGTTTTTTCTGAAAAAATAAATCAAAGTGGGGTAATGCACGTGCATAAAGTTTTTGTCGAGTATAAAGTGTCCCCCGAATTCCGGGAGGCATACATAAGCTTCGTGCGCGAGCTGCAGGCGGACCAGAAGGGCGTAGAGTGGCTGGAATCGGCGGATCAGCCTTGCCTCTTCCTCGAAATCTGGGAGGTGCAAACGGAGGAGCATGTTGCGCAGTTCCGGCAAGAGCGGCTGCAAGAGACGGATCGGGAGTCCCGGTGGAACCGGCTGCACCGTTGGATCGAGGGAGGACCGGCGAAAATAAACGTGTGGCGGTTTCGCAGCACGCTATGAGCAGAGCTCAGTGGATCGCCCTGTTGGTGTGCACGCTGGGCGGGCTTGCAACGGCCTCCGCGTTGGACATGCCTCTCGTCATCGGATTTCTCGCAGGGTTCGCCGCTTTGCTCCTCCTCATTCGCCGTCACGGCTTCACATGGCGCGATGTGGCGAGGCCGCTGTTCCAAGGCATGATCGAGACTCGGGAAGTCATCTGGATCCTGGTGTGCGTCGGAATACTCATTCCGGCCTGGACCGCATGCGGCACGATTCCTTATATGATCGATCTAGGCATCGGACTCGTTCCGCCCGCCTGGTTCTTGACCGGCAGCTTCCTGCTCTCTACCGCAGTCGCGCTCTTGCTCGGCACATCGACGGGGACGCTCAGCTTCGTCGGCATCCCGCTGATCGGTGTCAGCGCGACACTCGGCGTCCCGCTGGGTGCGGCGGCCGGGGCGCTCGTCTCCGGCGCCTTCGTCGGGGAGCGCTGCTCCCCGTTCTCGAGCGCTAGGAAGCTGGTCGGCGTCTCGACCGCAACGTCGCTCCGCCCGCTCTCGCCGGAGCTGCTGCCGACGGCGCTCATCGGCGTCGTGGCGGCAGCCATCGCCTACATCCTGATGGACGGGCAGGGCGGCTGGTCGCTGCCGGCCGATCACCCTACCGGGACGATGTACGCCGGAACGTTCGCCTACAGTCCGTGGCTGCTGCTTCCGCCTGCTGCGCTGCTCGCCGCCAATCTGCTGCGCTGGAAGACACGGAACGCCTTCCTCCTCTCGATCGCCGTGGCGATCGCGGTCGGCATGGCTACTCAGGCGTTCGACCCGCAGGTATGGCTGCACTATATAGCGTATGGCTATGACGACATCTCGCAACCGTCCTTGCATGGAAAAGGGCTCGTCCATATGATCGAGCTTGTCAGCCTGATCGCCGTGGCCGGCGCCTTCAACGGCACCTTACAGCATACGAAGCTCGCGGACGGTTTGTGGGAGTCGATCGTAGGAAAGAGCCGGGCGCTTGCCGCCGGGACAGTGCGTGTCGGATTGTTTGGGCTCGTCCTTTGCCTCGTCTGCTGCACACAGACGCTGCCGATTATGATGAGCGGCCGCAATTTGCTGCCATCGTGGCGCAAGACGTTTACGCCGGAGCAGCTGAACCGGGTCGTCTCGGATACGACCCTGCTTTTCGCTCCCCTGGTACCTTGGAACTTGCTCGCCTTGCTGTGCGCCACAATTCTGGGCGTCGACGTGCTGGCGTTCCTGCCCTATGCCGTGTTTCTCTGGACGGTTCCGATAGCGACTGTAGCGGTTTCCACTGTCTATGATTGGAAAAAGAAACGGAGTGTATCGGTAAAATCTTTGATAAGATAGTCCATTATTTACGGCGCTTAAATCCATGGTTTCTTCCATTAGAGGCATGTAATCTTACTTTATGGGATTCAAACTTCTAAGGAGGGCGCGGATGATTCGACGAAGCATTTTGTGGGGACACATTGTCCAGCACAAATTTTCATATCTTTTCGGTTTTGCATTATTGTCCATTTCTTGCTTGCTGCAGCTCGTCATCCCGGACTTGCTCGGGCAATTCACGGACCGGCTGGAGCAGTCGGAGCTGACGTATTCCGGCGCGGTGCGAATCGCCCTGTGGATGGCCGCGGCCGGCCTTGGGATCGCTTTCTTCCGTTCCACCTCCCGCATCTATTTGTTCCGGCTGTCCCGGATCCTCGACAAGCGCATTCGGGACGACCTGTTCCGCCATTGGGAGACGCTGTCCGCACAATATTTCAAGAACAAGCGGATCGGCGACCTCATGTCGCACGCGATCAGCGACGTCAGCGTTATCCGCGAGGTGACGATGTCGGGCATCTTCAATACGCTGGAAGCGGCGTTCCTAATCACGATTACCGTGGTGGCCATGGTGACTACGGTGAACCCGCTGCTGACGCTCATCACGATGCTGCCGCTGCCGCTGCTAAGCGTACTCGCGTATCGGTTCAACAAGCGCATTCAAAAGGAATCGACGGCGGTGCAGGAGACGATCGGCGATCTCACGAGCCGCGTGCAGGAGTTCGTGGCCGGCATCCGCGTCGTGAAGGCGTTCGTGCAGGAGAAGCAGCAAATCGGGCTGTTCCGGCAAGACAATCAGAACGCGGTGGCGATGAACCGCCGCCTAGTGCGCACGAACTCGCTGTTCGGCGCCTCCAGCTCCGCTGTGGTAGGCCTGAGCTTCCTCGTGTCGGTCGTGTTCGGCGGCATTCTCGTGCTGAAGCGGACGATCACGCTGGGAGAATTCGTCGCGTTCAATACGTACTTGTCCTTGCTCATGGGCCCGATCGAGAACTTGGGCAAGGTCGTCAATACGATGCAGCGGGGGCGGGCTTCCGAGACCCGGATCCTGGGGATCCTGAATACGCAGCCGGATGTGGCGGACGACAAGCAAGCGGACATGAGCATCGAACGGCTCGAAGGCCATATCCAGATTCGCAATTTGTCGTTCAGCTATCCCGAGGCGCATACGCTCTCGCTTAAGAACATCAATCTGGACGTTCCTAAGGGGAGCAGCCTGGCGATCGTAGGCCGGGTCGGCAGCGGCAAGAGCACGCTCATCAACCTGCTCGTCCGCTTGTATAACCCGCCGCTCGGGACGCTGTTCATCGACGGGCGGGACATTCACGAGATTCCGCTCAAGGTGCTGCGCCGGGAGGTCGGGATGGTGCCGCAGGACCAGTTCCTGTTCTCCTCCACGATCCGCGACAACATCAGCTTCGACCCGAAGCCGTATAAGGACGAGGAGGTCGAAGAGGCGGCCAAGATCGCCCAAGTGTACGACAACATCATAGAATTCCCGAATCAATTCCAGACGGCGCTCGGCGAACGGGGCATCTCCTTATCCGGCGGTCAGCGCCAGCGGGTCAGCATCGCCCGCGCGATCATCAAAAAGCCCGCGGTGCTCATCTTCGACGACAGCTTGTCGGCGGTGGACACGGAGACGGAGGATCGGATCCTGCAAGGCTTGAACGAGGTCATGAACGACCGGACGACGATCATTATCGGGCATCGCATCTCTTCGGTGAAAGCGGCGGATCAGATCGTCGTGATGGAGGAAGGCGAGATCGTGGAGCGTGGTACGCATGAATCGCTGCTCGCCTTGAACGGCCTCTATGCGGATATGTATCACAAGCAGCTTCTGGATGAAGCGGCCGAGCAGCATGAGTTCATGGAGCCGATGCTGGCGAACACGAAGCTGGAGTCGAAGGGTAGAGCTGGGGGGAAAGTCGGTTGAGCATTCATTCGGAAAAACAGCTGGTCGCAGTCAAAGACTCGCAGCTGATGCGCAAAATGCTGGCTTACGTCAAGCCGCATTGGAAGATGGTGGCGCTGTGCATTTGCATGGCGTTTCTGATCGTCGTCACCGACCTGGCGCGGCCGTACATTATAAAAGTCGCGATCGACGATCATATCAACGGTTTGAACCGCCCGATGGTGTCGGTCCCATCGGGGCAGGCCGATACGCTCGAGCGCTATGGCGACCCGTTCGTAGTTGGCGACCGGGCCTATGTGCGCCTGCAGCCGGGCGAGCGGCCCGGCGAGCTGCCCGCAGGCGTGGAAGCGGCACAGATCGTCGAGAAACAGGGCAACTCCTTCCTCGTACGGGGAGGCTGGCTGCCGGAACAGACGCAGACGCCGGATCTCGTTACGGAAACGAACGGCCGCCTCACCGCGGTGGCGGGGGATGTGCGACTGCCGGCCGAGCTCATGCCGGACTCTCTCGTCGACGAGTTCCATCAGCGGGATTACACCGGGTTGCTCGTGCTGGGCGGTCTGTTCCTCGGGGCGGTAGTCATCGGCTCCGTCCTGAACTACTTGCAGACGAACTTCCTGCAATATACCGGGCAGCATATCATCTTCCGCATCCGGCAACAGCTGTTCGAGCATTTGAGCCGGATGTCTTCCACGTACTTCGACCGCAACCCGGTCGGCCGGCTCGTCGTTCGGGTCACGCAGGACACGGAGTCGCTCAACCAGCTGTATTCGCAGGTCGTCGTGAACTTGGTCAAAGACTTGATCGTGCTCATCGGCATTCTCGGCATTATGTTCTCGCTCAACCTGAAGCTGACGCTGCTCATGCTCGTCGTCATGCCGCTCTTGTTCGGGATGACGTTCTGGTACCGGATGGTCGTGCGAGAGGCGCAGCGGACGATGCGGCTCCTGCTCGCGCGGCTGAACTCGTTCCTCGCCGAGAACCTCTCCGGCATCCGGATCACGCAGATGTTCATCCGCGAGCAGAAGCAATGGGAGCAGTTCGACGATCTCAACACGCAGCACTACAAAGCCGGGATGCGCGGCACGGTCATCAACTCGGTGTTCCAGCCGGCGATCGGATTCCTCGGCAACCTGGCGATCGCGCTGCTCATCTGGTACGGGGGCGCAAGTGTGCTCGAGGGGACGATCACCTTCGGTATCGTGTACGCCTTCACGCATTATGTGCGGCAGTTTTTCAACCCGCTCATGAGCTTGGCGGAGAAATACAACCAGATCCAGACCGCGATGGTCGGAGCGGAGCGCATCTTCGACATGCTGGGCGAGCAGCCGACGATCGTCGACGCGGAACAGCCGAAGTCGCTGCCGGCTCACGGTCCCCGCGGCGAAATCGTCTTCGATCATGTCTGGTTCGCATATAACGATGAGGAGTGGGTGCTGCGGGACGTGAGCTTCCGGATCGAGCCCGGCCAGACGATCGCCTTCGTCGGAGCGACGGGCGCCGGCAAGAGCTCGATCATCCAGCTCATCAACCGCTTCTACGATATTCAGAAGGGCTCGATCAAGCTGGACGGCGTCGACATCCGCGACATCCCGCTCGAGGAGCTGCGCCGGACGGTGAGCATCGTGCAGCAGGACGTGTTCCTGTTCACCGGCGACATCGCCTCGAACATCCGCCTGAACGAAGCGTCGATCACCGACGAGCAAGTGAAGGAAGCGGCGCGGATGGTGAACATGACGCCGTTCATCGAGAAGCAGCCGCTCGGCTTCGCCACGCCGCTCGGGGAGCGCGGCGTGAACTTGTCGCTCGGCCAGCGGCAGCTGCTGTCGTTCGCGCGGGCGATCGTGTTCCGCCCGGACATCCTGATCCTCGACGAGGCGACGTCGAACATCGACACCGAGACCGAGCTCATCGTGCAGAGCGCGCTGAAGACGATCTCGAAGGACCGGACGACGCTCATCGTCGCACACCGGCTGTCGACGATCCAGCACGCGGATCAGATCATCGTCATGCACAAGGGCAAGGTACGGGAGATCGGCAACCATTATCAGCTGCTGGCGCAGAAGGGGTACTATCACCGCTTGTTCGAGCTGCAGTATAAGGATCAACGCCAAATGCAGAACGCCCGGTAATGGCGCTGCATTTTGGCGAGACGCCAAATGCAAAGCGCCCGCTAAGGGCGCTTTTTTGGCGAAGCGGCAGGCGTTGGGGATTCGAGGATTCATAATTCCAATAGTTCAAGATCAAACACAGTGAACCGTATCACAAGTAACGGCAAGTTTTTTGGAAAATCCCGCAGCGCACTTGGAAAGGACCTTTGCTGTGCGAGGTTTTGTTATGGGCCACGCGCGGCTGCAAAGTCGGCGCAAGCGGCTTCGGCGAGCTTTATGTGCTGGAGAAGCTGTCGCATCTGACCGACCCGCAAGCTGCCAGTGCGCTGGATGCATTGCATCCTCTAACCTGTCGTGTTTTCCTACTACAAATAGGATCCCCGAGTCCCCATTCGATGGCCAGGAGGGGACTATTTACGATATCTTAACGATGCAGTTCTTTGGCGGATTTAGCGCCCCGGTTGCGCAACCACTGAACCACTTCGACTGTAGCGCTTCGTTGTGCTGCATCCAAAGGGGTCAGTCCGTCCCATACGGAAATCCAGTTCAGTTCGGCCCCTCGTTCGAGCAAATACTCGGCAGAGTGCCGCTGTCCGCCGTGGCAAGCGCACCAGAAGGCGACGGTAACTTCATCCGGGGGTGGATTGTGGCTGGCTCCCCACGGATATCGCCGCGAAAGTGTGGTCCCAGCAAAGTGGGCTTCCATGTCATCCAACAGTCCAAGCGCGGCCGCGTGCCAGAGCGTGAACTCTGCACCGCGCTCAACCAGCCGGTGTGCAGCTTTCCACTGCCCAAACGCCACTGCATCGTCCAGCGGCGTTCCACCGGCGATGACCGCACCAGACGCCTCAATATCAGCGCCGACATCAAGAAGCGTGTCGAGCACCTCGATATCATCGCTGCTCGCAGCCCAATGAAGAGGTGTCTCACCATGAGGGCGGCTGGTGATTCGAGCATTCACCTCAGCACCAGCTTTGACCAATTCGGCCACCGTCGCCGCACCGTTAGGAAAATGGCCGGGCCAGTCGGTAGCCACATGCAGCAGCGTACGCGACACGTTCCCGTTGCACGTATCGCCTCCGATAATTCTCGCCGTAGCAAGTCCCGGATTCCCGGTGAGCAGTTTCTGCAATCCCGGGACATCGCCGGTGCGGATTGCCTCGACCAAGGTGACCGCAAGAGGCTCGTTTTCGGAAATGATCACTATGCTCATCCCTCCTAAATTTGTTAATTCTAATTATAGCAGAGTACATAGTAATGTGGTGTGTTCGGTCAGCGCTGCGGGCGCTGTTCCGTCCCGGCGAAGGTCTTCGACGTCCTGCCGGGTTGTTGATGGTTCGTATGTTCATCCCTCCTGAAAAAGGTTGAAGACCCCTCACGAAAGTGGTCTTTGTGTGTTGCACGATCATGATATATGCTTTCAGATGAAGGCTTTATTCAGTGGGTGACTTTCGAATCGAATGCCCTGATTTTTTTGTCACGTCAGGAGGGTTTTATACGTCAATATATAGGGGAGTATTAGGGAAAGGTAGGTGATCCATGATCGACCATAGCTTGCTTGCTGAGCAATTTGAGGCGCACCGGGGTCGCCTGCAGATGGCGGCTTATCGGATGCTTGGCTCTCTGAGCGAAGCGGAGGACGCCGTGCAAGAGGCTTGGCTGCGTATCAGCCGAACCGATACCAGTGGTGTCGAGAATATGGGCGGGTGGCTGACGACGGTAGTCGCTCGGATATGCCTGGACATGCTTCGCTCGCGTAAATCGAGGCGTGAGATGCCCTTGGAATCGGATGAGCCCGAGCCGATGACGAGCGGCGGAGACGGAAGCGACCCCGAGTACGAAGCGCTGTTAGCCGATTCTGTCGGGCTTGCGCTGCTCGTGGTGCTTGACCGGTTGACCCCCGCCGAGCGCGTGGCGTTCGTGCTGCATGATGTATTTGCGGTGTCGTTCTCGGAGATCGCTCTCATCGTAGGCAGAACCGAAACAGCAGCCAGGCAGCTCGCGAGCCGTGCACGCCGCCGTGTGCAAGGAGTGAAGAAGAATCCCAAGGCCGATTTGGTACGCCAGCGGGAACTGATCGGGTCCTTCCTCTCGGCCGCGCGTGCAGGCAACTTCGATGCACTGCTCAAAATACTTGACCCGCAGATCGTGCTCTTGGACGATCGCGGCGGCATAAGAAGAGAGGTTCGCGACGTACGGATCGTGGCCAAGCGGGTGGTGGCAGGCCGCGGTCGTGACGCACAGCCGGCCCTCGTGAACGGTACCGTGGGGATCATCGTAGCCCCGCGTGGCAAACTGTCATTCGTAATCATGCTCACGGTCAAGGCGGACAAAATCGCAGAAATAAGTGTGATCTCCGACCCCGTGCGCATCCACCGGCTTGACCTGGCGGTCTTGGGAGACTAAGAGAGATTTACGGACGGAAAGATGGTTGACGACATCACGTGAAGCTTCACATCTACTTATCAATGGCAGAAGTCCCCTCGCACGAGGGGGCTTCTGCTTTTCTCTGTTCGCTTCCTGTCACGTTCCCCTGAGTCGATCCGTCATGGGAGTGAAGGGCCTGAACCGACGGCACCGATCAGAACAATGAAGGAGTGCTTCCCATGTAATCAAGAAAGTGTGAGTGGTCCGGCTAAGTTAGCTCTCGTCATGCTCAATTTTGGCTTCCCAAACAAAAATGAAGGTGGTAGAGAAAGATGGCTACAGTATTGTATATCACATCGAATCCGCAAGATCATGAAAAATCGTTTAGCATGTCGGTAGGAAACGAATTTATACAGGCTTACCGTGCCGCAAATCCGAATGATGAAGTTGTACATCTTGATCTATACAAAATGGATATTCCGCAACTGGATGCCGATGTTTTTAGCGGTTGGGGTAAATTAGGGGCAGGCGCTGCATTTGAAAGTTTGACCCATGCAGAAAAAGTGAAAGTAAGTCGTCTCGGTGAACTGGTCAATCAATTTGCTGCTGCTGATAAATACGTATTTGTAAATCCGATATGGAATTATTCCTATCCACCGGTTATGAAAGCATATATCGACTCCATCTGCGTTTCAGGTAAAACCTTTACGTATATTCCAGGTAAGGGATATGTCGGTCTGCTGGGTGATAAAAAAGCCGTTCACATTCAAGCGAGCGGAAGCGAGCTGTCTCCAGGCTCAGCTAGTGCAGACTTTGAAATGGGTCATCGCCATCTGGCTACCATTATGAAGTTCCTTGGCATACCTGACTTTGAAGGCATCTTTGTTGAAGGTATGGCCGTCGCCCCGGACCAAGCGCCAATGATTAAAGAAAAGGCAATCATGCGGGCGTGCGAGATGGCCGGGAACTTCTAACGACTGTTGAATAAAGAATGAGTCTGATACTGAAAAAGTTCAGGCTCTTTTTTTGCGTCCGAACGGTTATGGTCCATTACTTGTTCCCTAAAATATCCACTCTCTCCTGTAATCCTTCTACAACTTCCTTCGGTATTTCCCTCAACTTGATATCTCCACCTAAGAAAAGCAGCCAATTTGTTACTTCGGCCAATTCATCCGGATGATGAACATCGATGAAAGTCTTTAAAATAGCCGTGGTTTGATAAGGATTCGTGTACGAAATTGTAATTTTTAATGGATGATACTTTTTGAACTGGGCAATCGCCTTGGGACCAAGTTCGAGGACTAGGTTGATGGCTTCTTCCTGCTTGCTTAGTTGTTCTTCAATCTTCTTCTTGCTTATTCTTTTTTTCTCGGGGTAGGGTTTGACATCGGTGAGATTGTCGACAGGAATAATCCGCCTCTTTTCCTCCTCCAGGTCGAAGCCTTCAATTTGCCAAGAGCTTTTTTCACGATATAAGCGCATGAGATAGATGGGATAAGACTTGATTTCCCTTCCTTCTTCGACGGAAACCACCAAGTAGCTGTCTACAAGAAGGATTTGGATGAGGTGCTCTAGCATAGGATGGGGCAGATCCGATAGATCAAGCAGGTCCGGATTGTGGGGGTTGGTACCTTCGAAGAGCAAGATTTGATTTAACAGAACAAGATCATCCTGCTGGTTTTCAGAGATGAGGCCGAGCAATTTTTCCGCCAAAGAGTGGCGACTCTTGAGATAAGGAAGTTGTAGATTTCGTGTGGCCATGAAGGCGATAAACAGAGCTTTGATCTCATTATCGGTAAAGCGGACAGTGGGCAGGACGGAATTGTGCATCACAAAATAACCCCCGTCCCTCCCGACTTCGGCGACTAAAGGCATTCCCATCGCTTCAATTTCCCTTATATCTCTAATCGCCGTCGATCGGGAGATGTTGAACTCATGCATGATTTCCGAAATGGTAAAATGGGCGCGGTTGTTGATGTACCGCATGATGATGTTAATCCGTTCTACTTTTTTCATAGGGCCCTCTAAACAGTATCACTTTTTGACATGATTAATAGTTATTATAAACCCATCAAGTAAAAAAACAAATGACTTGATCCATTAAAAAAAGGGAGCTGGGATGATGGCAACGTATACCCTTGAGGAAAAAGACAGCTTTAACGTGCTAGGTATTGGAACGGAACTGAAGAGCGATTACACGGACTATGCCGGCATGAACAAGGAGAAGGAAACCTTTTGGCGGACCGTGGAGCAGGATGGAAGGCTGGACGCTTTAAAGGCTGTCGCTGCGAATGACTACATCTTTGCTGTGAACGAACTGGTAAACCGCAAGAGGATGTACTATGCCGGCGTCCTGACGGAAGGATCGGTACAGGGAGAACACAGAGTGATCCAATTCCCTAAGGGACACTACCTCGTCATTAAAGGCGAAGGGAAGACGGCTGATGAGTTGAGCAGTATGCTTACCGGCATTGCCTTTGGTCAAGTTTTGCCGGAAGCCGATAACTTCGCCTATGTCGGCGGGCCCAATGCAACGGTTGAGATGGGCCAGCGAGACGGCCTTGTATATGGGGAAATGTGGATTCCGGTTGTGAAGAAGTAAACGAGATCAAAGGAGGAATAGGCATGAGTACTATGATCGGTAATGAAAAAATCGCGAAGGTTGAATCCCGCCCTACTGGAAGGATAGCCGCTTATTGGACGGTCACAATCATTCTCGCATTCTCTATTACATTAAGCGGGATCGGGCAATTGATGCGATATGGCGGCAATGTCGATTTAGTGACCGATATTGGTTTCCCGTTATATGTCACGAACATTCTCGGAGCCTGGAAATTGCTTGGAGTTATTGCGATCGTAATCCCAGGTTTCCCCCGGCTTAAGGAATGGGCTTATAGCGGTATCTTTTTTCTAATGACGGGTGCGGCTTTATCTCATGTGTTCGCTAATGATTACGGCGATGGGGGATTCCATATTATTCTTCCGCTTTTCTATGCCGCGCTTGGCATCGCCTCCTGGGCGCTGCGTCCGAAAAGCCGCAGACTCTAATGGGGTGTCCATATTAACGCCAGCCCATTCGTGACTCCGATAGACTTCTACTACCTAAAGTACTACTATTAGGTTGGAGCGCAATGGGAGAGGACAATCGGTTGCCCTCTAAACTGTATCATATTTTGACATGATTTATGGTTATGATAAACCCATCAAGCGAATCAACCAACAATTGATCCATTCAAAAAGGAGCTGGGATGATGGCAACGTATACCTTTGAGGAAAAAGACAGCTTCATCGTTCTTGGGATTGGAACAGAGCTGAAGAGCGATTACACGGACTATGCCGGCATGAACAAGGAGAAGGAAAACTTTTGGCGGACCGTGGAGCAGGATGGAAGGCTTGACACGTTAAAGAGTATTGCTGCGAACGACTATATTTTTGCCGTAAACGAAGCGGTAAATCACAAGATGATGTATTATGCCGGCGTCATGACAGATTCATCGGTACCGGAAGAACACCGAGTGATCCAATTTCCTAAGGGACAATACCTCGTCGTTAAAGGCGAAGGGAAGTCGGCTGATGAGTTGAGTAGTATGCTTACTGGCATTGCCTTCGGACAAGTCCTGCCAGCCGCCGAAAATTACGCCTATGTCGGCGGGCCCAATGCGACGGTTGAGATGGGCCAGCGAGACGGCTTCGTTTATGGTGAAATGTGGATTCCGGTTGTGAAGAAGTAAACAATATCAGCAGGAGGTATGAGGCATGTCCTTTATTGTCGATTTTAAAAATGTGTCTACGGTCGGTCTGGAATCTTCACCAGTAGCAGAAGCGCTAGCTGGTCTGCGTGCGAATGAAGCCCGTTACTTCATGAACAAATACAAGCACGAATTTACGGTCGTACCAGCCAGCGAAAGCCAGGAGACGCTTGATTATGTGAACCGAATTTTGAAAGAAGAACGTGGGATTGAGTTTGCGGCCCAACCTCTAGAAACATCGCGTTTTCAAGTAGAAAATATCAATTGGGCCTTCGTCTTTTATGAGGATGGTCTGGCGGTCAACGTCCTGTATACGGTGGATGATCCTAAGAAGCGGGCCGTTGGATTCAAGCTCTCTGAGGGGATGGAAGTACCTAAGGAGTTGGAAGAGAAGAAGTTCAAATTTGCAAGACAGAAGTCCAAACTGGCTGGCACCATTCGAGGTTCGTTCTTCGTCATTAAAGGAGAATATTAAAGCAATCCATTTACTGGATCAATGTTGAGACAATATAATTACATTGCAGCAAGCACAAGAAAGAAAGGGCCATCCGCTGAAGGATGGCCCTTAATTTTGCCGTTGCAGGCAACGCGGAGAACTGCCGTACATAAGTAACGTAACATCGTATGGCTTGATTCTACTTAATTATTCATCCGTATTGCGCATGCAAAGCTCCCGGAGATGGAGGATGACGATCCGCTCAATCGTCTCTGGTGTGTATAGCTCGGGGCGAAGCAATGCGAGGATCGTCAAGCCTTCGACGACCGCGGCCAGTCTAAGCGTTTCGAGTTCTATGTCTATCGACGGGGGAAGAAGCTCTGCACTAGCCAGAAGATCGAGGACCGTTTTAGTCAGGTGGTGAAGTCCATCCGTGAGCTCGTCTTTTTTTTTCCGCAACGTCGAACTTGTGAGGGAACGGATGGCGAATACCCACCAGACGCCGGTTGCAGTTCGTTTTTCGGTATCCATTGGGAGCAGCTCTAAAAGCACTTCCTTAGCGGCTTTCAACGGAATACGGCTTATCTCCAGCCCCTCTGCCTTGTCAGCTCCTTTCGTCAAATAATAATCCACAATAAATAACAACAGCTCGTCCTGTGTAGAAAAATAATGCCGCAAGGCGCCTGGTGACAACCCTGCTGCAGCGGCAACGGCGCGGATTGACACTTGCTCGATCCCTTTATTTTCAATAATATTCCATGCCGATTCGGCGATCAGTTTTCTTTTTTGTTCATGGTCCACGATTTTCGGCACTGGTATTGCCCCTTGTCTTAAATAACACACTGTATTAAAATAATTAATACAGTGTGTTATTTAGATTTTATTTAGTTATATCGCGTTGCGGTTAACACGTCAATAGTACTGGACTTTGTCGTCGTTGACGGGAGGGGGATTTCGATGCAGGAACAATTCAACAGATTTCGTTTGCATTCGACCTGTTATATTTGCAGAAGTGAGTTTGAGGTCTTCGAGGGAACCCAAGCTTACGACCTCGTGAAACGAAACCGAAAAGGTATGCATTGCTGCGAAGATTGCAAGTATAGGATCGAACTTGAAGCACGCCTGCAGTTCGGGAGACGATTGTTGACGGGTAAAGATTAGGCACTGAGACACTCTTAAACCCATGAAGACAATCCTGCACAGGAAAAATAGCGGAATCGTGAAGACTCACAGCCGCATCGACGTTACATCGCCCCGACCCGGTTCTATATAATTTCAGGCAGGGGGTCTGCATCGATGAACGAGATATGGCTCATAGCGCAAGGAGAGCTCGGATGATGCTGCTGTCGATTATGGCTTCACCGATTTGTCGCGCCGATCGGCCTCTGCACGGGGAACAAACAAAGCCCTGATCTTCACCATCACTGAAGGAGTGTACGCATGCGCATTTACATCATCAGGCACGCTGATCCGGATTACGAAAACGATACCATCACGCCGCGCGGTCACCTGGAGGCCAAAGCGCTGGCGAATCGGATGCTCCGGGAAAACATCGACAGTATCTTCTGCTCTCCGTTGCAGAGAGCTCAACATACGATGAATTACACCCGGGAATTGACAGGCCTGCCGTTCGAAACGCAGGACTGGCTGGCCGAGATTCAGAACTGGCAAACGGTCGATACGAAGGGCCGTCCGATCCCCGCCTGGAATGTGGACGGAGAAATCATTCGCGGCTGGAAGCCGTTCTTGACGAGCGACAATTTTCACGAGGCTGAGCCTTTCCGCAACCCGGCCATCCGCGAGGGCTTTGCTGAAATTCGGTCCCATTCGGACCGCTTCATGGAGGCAGCGGGATTCCGCAGGGAAGAAGGGCGTTACCGCATTCTGCAGCCGAACGAGCGCAAAATCGCCGTGTTCTGCCATATGGGGTTCGGCCTCGCATGGCTGGCGCACCTGCTGGAAATGCCGCTTCCGATGCTGTGGTCGGGATGTTGGCTGGCGCCCAGCTCGGTGACGACGATTCTGATGGATGCCCGGTCCGAGCAGTGGGCGGTGCCGCGATGCCTGGGCGTCGGCGACGTTTCCCACCTGTATGAGGCCAATCTGTCGGTCAGCAGCCAAGGCATCCTTGCGAATTTTTACTGATTTTTTACACGTAGAGGTTTTCGTAATCTTCTAAGATAAGTTATAGTAGTAACGGAGGTCAATAAAAACGCTTTCAGTACGGCGAGGAAAGGATGAGGTCTTTTGAGCGGAAAACCTTACTATCCTGCAGATTTCGTAACGCCCAAAAACCGGCCGCCCGGCATTCTCTCGACGGAATTATACCGCAAGGAGCACGGTTACTTCTGTCATCGGCCCAAAGGAACGCGCGATTGGCTGATCATGTACACCGTTTCCGGCACCGGTATTGTCGAAAGCCCTTCTCATACGTACGAATGCAAGTACGGCGACGTCGTTCTGATCGCTCCCGGAACGCCGCAGGAATACTACACCGCTGCGGGCAGCGTGTGGGAGAAAATGTGGTGCCATTTCACCCCGCGGCCGAGCTTTTACAGCTGGCTGTCCTTCACCGAGAATGTGGACGGCGTGCTCTATTTGCGGCTGGACGATTCTTATATCCGGGATTATGTGCACAAAGCGTTCGAGCGTTTGCTGCATCACAACCAGTCCGTCGGTCCGATGTCGGAAGAATTGGCCGTGAACGCCCTGGAGGAAATCATTTTGCTGCTCTCCAGGTATCAGAGGGAGAAAGAGCAAGCTGTGCTGGATCCGCGGATCCAGGAAGTCGTTCAATATCTCATGCAAAATTACGCGCAGCAAATTCAGTTGAACGACCTTGCCCAGAAGGTGTGCTTGTCTCCGTCGAGATTGACGCACTTGTTCAAGGAGCAGGTCGGTCACTCGATCACGGACATCCTCCAGAAGCATCGGCTGAAGCAGGCGGCGAGACTCCTTCTATCCACGAACAAATCGATTCTGGATATAGGGACGGAAGTCGGCTTTAATTCGCCGGCGTTCTTCACCCGGAAGTTCATGTCCTTCTACGGCACCAGCCCCGGCATGTACCGGAAACGGAACAGGTGGGAAGGAATGAAAGAGAGCTCGTTAGCATAGCCGAATCGGAGTGTAACGTAAAAAATCTTTCAGGCTTCAGTCTGAAAGATTTTTTATTTTTGTACGATAATCCTTTGTTTACAGCGGTTTAACACACCTTAACCGTCCTTTTACAAAGCCGTTAGAGTCAGCCGAATCGTGCAGGTTAATAGCGGATTCGTCACTTACTTGGCTGAAAGCTCGTTGTTACAATGAATCCATATCAATCCGGCATGCAGATTGATTTCTCGTAAGCGCTTCATAAGGAATGCAAGCCAAGTTGAATCATTAAATACCATGAGGAGGAAACACGAATCATGAAAAAATTCGGTCTTAGTATCCTAGCAGTCATGATGATTGTCGGCGGTATTCTATCAGGATGCTCGAAGGAAGATAGTTCCGGCAATGCTACCTCCGAGCCAGCGAAGGGCGGGGCTTCGGCGTCGACGAAGCCCGTGACGATCACGATGTGGAACCGCCTGGGGAAAGACACGTTCAACACCGTGATCGCCGGATTCCAGCAGAAGTATCCGAATATTACGGTGAAGCTGGAAAATATGCCGGAAGGCGGAGGCGACGTTGCGCAATTCCAGGCGGCGATCACCGGCAACGATTTGCCGGACGTCTTCGTCAGACCGACGGGGTATACGATCGCGCAGCTGGTCAAGCTGGGCAGAGTCCACAGTCTCGATGAAGTATTCCCGAAGACCACTTACGGCAATTACACGGACGGTACGTTCGCGGAAGGTTACGGCAGCATCGGAGGAGTCGTTTACACATTCCCGTTGTACTCTTCCCTGCATGGCGCGCTGATGATGTATTACAACAAAAAAGTGTTGGAAAGTCTCGGCTACAAGGAAGCGGACATCCCCAAATCGTGGGACGAATTTCTTACGTTCGGCAAAGAACTGGGCAAGAAATCCGGCGGCAAGACGTACGCCCTAACCTTCGGAGCAAAGACGAACTATATGGCGTCGTACCTGCTGAACCAGCTTTCGGCCCCCATTACGCCGGAATCCGGATTCAACTACAAGACGGGGCAATACAACTATAACACGCCTGGCTATATCGAAACGATGCAATACCTCAAGAAGGCGTATGACGAGAAAGTGCTGCATCCCGCCACGATCGACGCGGATACGGGTAAAGCCTACTCGCTGCTGAAAACGGGCGAGGTCGCCTTCATGGTCGGAGGCAACTGGAGCGGCCAATACCTGAGCGCGGATGATAAAGGCGGCCCCGAGGTATTCACGGCCAAGGATTGGGGAGTCGTGCCGATCCCGTCCAAAAACGGCGGTCCGCAGTTCCAATACTTCGAGGGCGGTTCCGGCGAATACCTCTACGTTTCGAAAGATACGAAGCATTGGCCCGAAGTGAAGGCATTCCTTGAGTATCTGAACGAGAATATGTACGCGGAAGTTATCAAAACCGGCCAGACACTGCCTTCCAAAAAACCTGAACTCATAAAGGATGCAAAACCGCCGTTCGAGCAATATGAGAAAATCTCCAAGATGATGTTGGACTTCAAGCGGCTAACGCCGACCGTCTACAAGCACAATCCGGCCGCGACCGACGTGATGGCGCAATACAGCGGCTTCGCGCCGAAAGAGAACATCGGCACGATCTTCCTCGGTTACCTGCAGGGTCAGCTTAAGGATTTGGAGAAACCGCTCCAAAAGCTGACGGATGATAACAACGCGGCACTCAAGCGGGCTATCGACGGGTCGGGCGGCGCCGTGAAGCCGGAAGACTTTATTTTCTCGGATTGGGTGCCGGGACAAAACTACAACAAGTAACGACCAACAAGACAGAAAAAGAGACACGGCTTCTCACAGTCCCAGACTGTCCGAGGTACGGCGGGGAGCCGTGTCTTTCTTTTTCGAAGAATCAGGAGGGATTGCATGCGGATCGGGAAAACACGAACGAAGGTCAATCCGCAGCTTCGCCGTAAGTATATGTGGGCCTACATATTTATATTGCCTCAGTTACTGTATTTTCTGCTTGCTTCCCTGTACCCGATCGTGATGAGCTATGTTTATTCGTTCTACGAGTGGGACGGCCTGGGGCCGCTCAAGCATTTCGTCGGTTTCGCCAATTACGCCGAGCTGCTTCGCGACGAGATGTTCTGGAACAGCTTTAAGAACGCCTTGATCTACGGCCTTTCCGCCACGGCGCTGACGGTAGTCGTCTCGTTTTTGCTGGCACTGGTGCTGAACGACCCGGCTATGAAGGGAAAATCGATTTACCGCACACTTTATTTCCTGCCCGTCGTCACCGTTTCGTCGATCATCGGCATCATGTTTAACAATATTTTTGGGATTCAGGGCTTCACGAACCAGCTCCTGCAGAGCATCGGGTGGATCGACGAACCGATCCGGTTCTGGCTGGACCCTGTGCTCGCGATGATCATGCTCATCGTGGTCGGTTCATGGAAGCATATCGGAGTCGTCATGATTTACTGGTTGGCAGGTTTGCAAATGATTCCGGTCGACTTGTACGAAGCCGCGAAAATTGACGGAGCGGGCTATTGGAAAATGCTGATGAAGATTACGCTGCCGCTATTGAAGCCGGTTGCGGCAACCATTCTTCTGTTGACCGTCGGAGGCAGCCTGCATGTTTTCGACCTGGTCAAAACATTGACCGATGGCGGCCCGTATCATCATACGGAAACGATCGAGTTGTTCATATACAAATATGCGTTCGCTTCTGATTTTGGCGGTGCCAGAGTCGGCTACGCATCGGCTGCGGGCGTCTATCTCGGCTTGTTCGTGCTCGTGATCAGCTTGTTCTTCGGCTGGCTGGGCATGAAAGCGGGAAGCGACGGTAAGAAAAGCAAGCTCGCCGGAAGAGGAGGAGAAGGATGACAAGCTCCAAAACGGCTCGTTTGATCATTCACGTGTTGCTGATCGCCGTAGGCATTGTCTGGATCTATCCGTTCGTGTGGATGGTATCGTCTTCGCTGAAAGACAACACCACCTTTTATAAAGCAGCCATTAATCCGATTCCCGAGGTGTTCATGTGGGAGAATTACACCCGGGCCTGGGAAGTGGCGAAGATCTCCCATTATTTCGGAAACTCCGCCATCATCACGGTATCGACCGTCGTGATCGTCGTCATCTTGAGCTGTCTGACCGGATATGCACTCGGGACGGTGGCGTTTCCCGGTCGAACCGCGATGATCGGATTTATCGTGGCGCTTCAGTTCATTCCGAAAGGCTACACAATCATCCCGCTGTACCAGCTCGTCCAATATTTGGGCATCAAGAACTCGTATCTGGGCCTGATTTTTGCGGAGTCGTCGGGTGCGCACGTGTTGTTTATCCTGCTGTTCGCCGCCTTTTTCTCCAAGTTTCCGAAAGAAATCGAGGAGTCCGCGCTCATGGACGGCGCCGGCTTCGTGAAGACGTTCGCGCGCGTGGCGCTGCCGAACTCGATGCCGATCGTCGCGACTGCGTCGATCATGCAGTTCATCTGGACGTGGAGCTCGTTCCTGACGCCGCTCGTGCTGACCATTACGAAGCCCGAGCTGAAGACGCTATCGGTCGGCATGCTGAACTTTACCCAATTGTACCGCACCGATTGGACCGGGATGGCCGCAGGCGCGACGATCTCTCTCGTCCCCGTCATGCTGGTGTTCATTTTCATGCAGCGTTATTTCTACGAGGGAATTTCGGGAGCCGTCAAAAGCTAGAAAGAGAGAGCTGGACATTCGATCCTATCCATTCACATCATCCGGGAGGCTTATACACACATGAACATTTCCACCTCATTGAACGTTTTCGAAATCGATCACCCGATCGATCGACAAATTCGCAGAGTCAAGGAAGCGGGTTTCCTGGCGCTGGATTTCAACTATTGGGATTATCAGGAGACTGTTGCCAAGATGACCTGGCAAGAAGAGGAGGCGTGGGCGCAAAACATCCGGGCCATAGCCGATGCCCACGGGGTGCGCTTTACGCAAAGTCACGGACCTGTCCATGGGGGCTCTTTTAGCGAAATGGTCATGGGCCTCAATGTCGAATCGTTTCTCGAGATGGCTTCGCGGTCGATTCGGATGGCGGGCATTCTGGGCGTGCCGTGGGTCGTCTTCCACCCGAGCCCGCTGTCGCTCCGAGGGGAAGAGTCGCATCAGGAGGTGCTCCATTACAACGTCGAGTTTTATCGCAAGCTGCTTCCCGTCATGGAAGAGACAGGCGTCGGGATCGCCCTGGAGAACATTTTCGACCGTACCAGCGGCCAAACGGGGCTTTACCGCAGAATCTATTGCGCGATTCCCGAACAGCTGGCGGAGCTGCTTACGAAGCTCGACCACCCGCTGTTCGGCGCGTGCTGGGATACCGGTCACGGCCATCGGCAGGGTCTGCGTCAGGCGCCTTCGATCCGCATGCTGGGCCCATGGCTGAAGTCGCTGCATATACAAGACAACAACGGCATGCATGACCAGCATTTGCTGCCGTACCTGGGCACGATTGATTGGAAGGAAGTCGTATCTGCGCTGCGCGAAGTCGACTATTCGGGCGACTTCACGTACGAAGCGCACAATTCGGTGCGGACGCTGCCTGACGGCATGCGCGACGCGGCGCTGCAATACGCCTACACGACGGCTCAATTCGTGCTGAAGAACGGCTAATCGAGACGCAAAATGAATAAAGCCCCGGGTTATTCTCGGGGCTTTCATGATGTGAAATGAGGTGATTCGATGAAATTCCGTGCTTTCCGGATAATGCTTGCCCTATTTCTGATCGTTGGCTTATTGGTACAGTCCGCATGCGAATCTTCTTCGACCGAATCGAAATCGGGCGGTACATTAAACGTGCACATGCTGTCGCAGGATGACGGGCGGAACGATTCGTTTATATTCGAGCTGCCGAACGGTGAAGTGATGGTCGTCGACAATCAGAACGGCGAACAATTGGACGCTAAGCTTGGCGAGCTGGGCATCGATTCGGTCAAATACCTGGTCGGATCCCACCAGCATGTCGATCATATCGGCGGCTTCTTCGATTTCCTCTATTCCGGGTTTCCGATCGACAACACGAAGATCTATTATCCGGACGGGGCCGTCAATCGAACCAACTCCGACTACGCCAACTTGCAGAACGCCGCCAAGAGCCGCGGGTTAACCGTCGAATATCTCAAGGAAGGCGATTATATTGTGAACACGACCTACAAGGATAAACCGTTGATCGTCAAAGCGATCGGTCCCCTTACCAGGAGAATCGACGGGGGAAAAGACGACTTTACGAATCCCAATGACGCTTCGCTCATGCTCAAAATCACGTACGGGACGAAATCCATTCTGATGATGGGCGACGCGAAGTCGCTGTCCGAATCCGATTTGATGGCCGATCGAAACGGCGATTTGGACGGGATTCAGGTGCTGAAAATCGGCCACCACGGGATCAAGGACGTCGACCAGTGGTCGGCCAGCAGGGCGTTCCTGGACCGGCTCGGCGTTTCCAAGGTGTTGATCACCAGCGGCACGCATGACATTGCCGTCACGATCGTAAACACGCTGCAAGAGCGGAAGATTCCCTATTGGACGACAGGGCAAAACGGCGTCAAGGGACCCGATGTGACGCTGTCGACCGACGGCACGAACGACTGGACGACGAAATCGCAATCTTATTGGAAGCCCGGAGATACAGGGACGGCGTATTATTTCATTGAGCACGAAGGCGATGAGAAGAACACGAACGGCCTGCGCCGGTTGTATAACGACAAGCCGATCGGCTCGGATGTGGCGCTGAGCGACTCGCAGTGGGGCGGCTATCATATCCGCTGGCAGCTGATCGATGCAGGCGAAGGGTACTACTATATCCAGAACATGAAATTCGGGACGAGATTGGCTGTAACGGCTGACGGGTCCGACGTCTATCAAGCGCCGGGCACCGAGACGAGCGACACCGTCAAATGGAAATTGACCGACAAGGACGCGGCGTGGCAGTACATCGAAAATAAAGCCGTCCGGGGCCGGCTGAACGCGCAATCGGATAAGGACTGGCGCGTCGGTTTGACCGGCAACGCGGATATCGACAAGAATGTGCAGTGGAAATTCGTCCCGATTCCGTTAGGCTCTTAAGATTGTTGTCGCCCTGACCTGGTTCTGTTAATCGCATGGAAGGAATTAGTAATTCCTGATAGAATAAATATAAAGATCAGGTAATAAATTTGTACACGTAAGGAGATAAAACTATGGCAAAAAACAAATTACTAAGAATGGACAATGTTGGCATCGTTGTAGAATCCCTTGATAACGCAATCTCTTTCTTCGAGGAGATTGGCTTGAAGCTCGAAGGGCGAGCTACTGTCGAAGGTGAATGGGCTGGTCGCGTAACCGGGCTGGGTTCACAGTGTGTAGAGATTGCTATGATGGTTACCCCAGATGGCCACAGCCGACTTGAACTTTCGCGATTTCTCACGCCGCCTACAATATCAGATCACCGAACTGCTCCTGTGAATGCCCTCGGTTATCTACGGGTCATGTTCACCGTTGAAGACATTGACGAAATGGTATCCAGACTCACTAAGCATGGTGCTCAGCTCGTTGGCGAAGTGGTTCAGTACGAGGACTCGTATCGGCTCTGCTACATTCGTGGAGCTGAAGGACTTCTAATCGGTTTGGCGGAACAACTCGGTAATAAATAAGTGACGTTTAAAGAAGATTAAACTGTTAACGGGTCCGATAGCTTAATAAGCCGCCTCTTCAACGAGGCGGTTTTCTTATAGTAAAAATCAACATCAGGATTTAAGATAGCCCAATATTAAAGGCTTATAAAAAATGACGGAATTGTGGTTAGAAATCTAAGGCAAATGGGATCTATTTCACTAAGGGGCGAGGAGGTGATGACATGTATGAGAGGAACGAGGATATTTTTCTTGTTGCACAAGCCAAGGATGGGGACGGAAACGCTTTTGAAGAGCTCGTCAGAAGACATAGGAGCAAAGCCTATCTCTGGGCCAAAGGAGTCGTAGGAGATCCTCATCTTGCCGAAGACGTCGTGCAGGAAGCTATAATGAAATCATTTCTTAGAATCGGCACCCTGGCGAATATCAGCAGGTTCTTGCCGTGGCTGCATCAGATCGTTCGCAATCAAGCCTTGCGCAGTGTTCGGCGGGGGGGACCGTACCGGAAGGAGTGGCCTATATCGGATTTTCTCCCGTTGAGTCGGGAGGAGCAGCTACGAATGGAATCACCGAGGGCGGCATGGCCGGCGATGACGCCTTCGGCACACGCTCTTAGTTCCCGGGAGGGAGACCCTTGCGAGCTTCTGCTTCGCAGGGAGGTGTTAACGACGATCAGTAGCATGGTCAAACAGCTGTCACCGGCAGAGCGCGCCGTGTTCGAAGCTCATTTCTATCAAGAATTGACCGCTCAGGAAATCTCGCGTCATCTGTCCCTCAGCACGGCGAGCGTTTACATGTCCTTGTCCCGATCCCGAAAAAAGCTGCAGAGCGGAGGGGCGTTTTCCATGCAATCAAGCAAACGTGCCGTATTATCGAAGCCGGGAATCCTTCATTCCCGTACCGGACTGTATAACGAGTCCATCCGGAATTGTATTTATCATGCTCTCCCCTATGTAGGAAAAGGCCATCTCGGCTACGATGAAGTCATGGCGTTGACCGGGCACGCCTGGCAGATCAATCTTAAGAAGCGTACCATCGATCTGAGCAGCGTCTATATGTACATGGGGACGACCCTGTTTCCGAACAGCATGTTGAATCTGGGCTTGCATTCTTCGTTGATCGATAAATTCGGATACGAGAGAATGCCGGAGGGTCTGTTGAAAGAGGAGTTGTACACCCTCACGCTCGACATGATTCGAGGTTCAATCGACCGGGGGGTACCCGCCATCTTCTCAGGTGGTGTGAATACCCAGTTCGCCCTGTATCACGGCTACGATGATGGAAGGCAAATATTCTATGCGATGGATACAATCACGGAGATGGAGATCCCTTACTTGACGTTTCGCAATCGCCACCTGTACGGATTCGTTATTGAGGAATCGGCGGCAATCGATGAGCTAGAACGCCTGCGTCGCATGCTCACGATGGCCGTCAAACACGGACGCGGAGAAGAAGCGACCTTCAGCGGTTACGCGAATGGGCTAAGGGCCTATGACTACTGGGTCGAGGCGTGGGAGAACGGCAGGGCCGATCCGGCCGGACATGCGGCTTGTGTCCGGAATGTGGGCGATATGCGGAGTTACGCCGCCTCCTATCTGCGGAAGCAGCGACTCGGATGGGAGGAGAAAGCTCCGTCAGAAACAGAGATGATCGGTTTGTTCGCTGAGGCGGCCGACCGCTATGAAGAGGTTGCTCAAGCCTTCCGCCACCTGAAAGGACTACTCCCGGCTCACGCAACCATACAATGGCTGCGCCAGGCTCAATCCGCAGAGTCTCAAGGTTTGTTCGCATTGGAGTGTATTCTAAACCGATTGAATGCGGACGGAAATGTACCCCGATTGATTGAGCCGAATCCGATGTGGATCCTGTAAGCGACTATAGAGAGGAGTATGGAGATGTTAGCAATTGGCCAAATCCATATCGATTGCTTCCGGCTGCGGGTTCGCCGGCTCAAGCGTGCTATTCGTTTCTATAGTGCGTTATTCGGTGTACCTGTCATTGAGGAACTGGCTGACGGAGAACTGTATATGTTCTTGCTGGCCGATGGCCGCAAACTGCTCATTGACGATATCCGTCAAGCCGACATCCGCGAGCCGCTATCCCGTCCAATTGCGATTGTTACTGCGGAAGATTTGGGCGAACAGCACCTCCAAGTGCAGAAGATGAATTTCGCTTATGTTTCATCAATCGAGAGCGGCATCCAGTATCCCTATTTCGTGTGCAGGGATCGGGACGCGAATGAATTTGTAGTAGCTGAGCGTCCATTCAACTATCCGGCCGCCATTGCGAGCAGCGGTGGACCGATCGGCAGCGGGATCTGCCGCGCAGCCGTACCGTCCGGCGACATTCAGAATGCACAAGCCTTCTATCATGCGTGGCTGGGTGATAACGTCTCCTGCTTTAACGTTGTCCCGAAGTTGGAAGGTATATCGGCGGCGAGTCCCTTATTGTATTTTCCGTCGGGCAATCTGGTAGCGGCCTATCAGCATTTGCAGGCAATAGGAGCCACGCTCCATACAAAGATGGAAGATGCCATACTAGGCCATGCGATTCGGTTCTCCGACCCGGACGGCCATCTCATGGAGATTATCGAAGCTAAGATGTAACAGACGCCTACTACTGGAATATGGAACGTGATGCAGTTATAGCATTGGTAAAAGAACTTACTACAAATTATGATATAGACTGTAACCATATTTTCTTATAGCACGGGGAGATATGGCGTTTGGGATTTAGCAATCAATAATCCGCGGATGTTTGCAGCAATTGTACCAATGAGTTCTGGTGGGCAGATATATAAAGCAGAACAGTTAAAAGACATCCCCATATGGGCCTTTTATGGAGCTATAGACGATATCATACCAGTAGAACAAATGACCCGCATGATAAATGGATGGGGAGAAGAGGCTGTTCAAGGGACGACGGGTCCTTTGGACGGCCTCTCGTCTTTATCCGAAATATAATAATATTATAATACGAATTGAAGCAATACAATGTAAGGAGTACAACGGGGGTGATAAGTGAAAGGAGTGATGCTATCGGCGGATACGATAGGTAAGATCGGCAGCTACAACGGAACCGCGGAGTTTTTCCCAGGAACACTTGACGATGTGCGCGTCGTCGCCGTCGTGAATCGTTCGGCCCAGACGATCCAGATTTTTGTGGATGGTACGGCACAAACGGTTTCTTCGGGAGCGGGTTATTGCGGAACGGCAAGCGGCACCTCGGTGTCCATTGCAGGCTGTTCGCTGCTCAATGGGACCAGCACGACTGCCTTTACGATCGGCAATCACAACGGTACGAATGAATTTTTCTCCGGTTCCGTCGATGATGTCCGGGTATATGCCCGTACGTTGAATACTTCCGAGATAGGCAGTCTGTATAACTTCCCCGGACTGATCGGGCAATGGAAGTTTGACGAAGGGCGCGGAATCGTATCGGCTGACAGCAGCCACTACAGCTCCTCCGTTGCATTGGCAGGTCCGGCCGGACCGCACTGGACGACAGGACGGTTTGGCAATGCGCTGGAATTTAACAGAGAAGGCGATTATGCCGTCGTCTGCAACTCTGGAGACAAAACACTGAATACGGGGAGCGGAAGCTTTACTGTAACCGGTTGGTTCAACAGCACATCGACCGCCACCCATAGACGGATTGTCAGCAAAGGCGACTAGGGAAATGCGTCCGGTTATTTTCTCTGGTACGATAACGGCGCGGTGACCTTCGGTCTTGGTTCCAACGGCGTTCAAGCAAACAGTGTGCTTGCCTCTACGCCAGGAGGCTATGGCGACGGCAGTTGGCACCATGTTGCCGCAGTCATCAACCGGTCCGCACAGACGGTCCAAATTTACGTCGACGGTGATGCCCAATCGTTGACGTCTGGCAGCGGGTATTGCGGCTCCGCAACCGGTACATCGCTTTCGATCGCGGGCTGCGGCAATTGAACGGCACGAGCACGGTTCCATTCTCGATCGGCAGTCATATTGGCACCTACGAGTTCTTTAAAGGTAGGCTGGACGATATCCGAGTTTACAATATTCCGCTCACGGCCTCGCAAATTTCTCAGGTAATGGCAGGAAATTAACAGAGAATACGAATGAAACCGATGTCCGTTTATACGGACTTCGGTTTCAGCTCGAATCAAACATATTGGCAACAGCTAAGGGAGGTTTGACAAGTGCGAAAATGGATCCGTTATGTGTTGGTGTTCTGTCTTTTGTGTGGAAGCGTTTCCGTGGCTGCAGCGGAAGAGGGTTCGTCGACATCACCGGACTATGGAATGCTGTACAATTTTAAAGATTTGAAGGTCACGGAGGCTACGCAAGGTACGCGTTATATGCCGCCCTCGGAGCTCGGCCTTACTCTCGGAGCTTTGCTGTTCCGAAATTCCGTCGGATCGGGCCAATATGTAACCGTAGCGTTTGATGTGTATCAGGCGGACGATTACGAGATTGATTTGCAGGCTTACAAGGCGACAAGCTACGGAACATACAGGATCAAAATAGACGGCGAACCCGTGGGAGAACGTAATTTTTATGCTCCAAGCAACGGCCCCGGCGATTTCGAAGCGTTGAAGACGATGCATCTATCGCAAGGGACTCATCTTATTACCTTCGAATGTGTGGGCAAGGACAAAGCATCAAGCAGCTATTTTGTATCTTTCATGCAACTGATGCTGCTAAATGGATCCGATCGCGAAGCCAGATTTCAGCAGATTACGGACAGTATCCGCTCCGCTCAGAACGCGCTTCTAACCGTTGCCGGCAAGATTCGTGCAAGCGGTGCAGCTGAAGAGCAGGCGCTGAGGGGCAAAGCGGAGGAACTGAGCAGCCGGCTCCATGCTTTGGAGGAGCAGGCGGGCAGTTCGAAGGAAAACCCATCCGCCCTGCGCGAAGTGAGAATTGAAGCAGAACGGATATCCCTGCTGATCGGAAGGTTGGATAACATCGTACAGGCCAGAAACGCCCGTCCTTCATCCGCGTTCGGCTTACTGGCGGCGGATTCCATGAGCCTGGTATATCCACGAGATCTTCCGTGCGCATGCTCAGCCGCATCGGCCATGCTTTCGCTCGCTGAAGGCGAATATGAGAGCATCCAAGCTGTCGTCTTGCCGTACGGAGAGGCTCTGCAGCATGTAAGCGCAGAAATCGTTAGCATCAAAGACCCGCAAGGCAAGGAAGCTGCGGCATCCGAGCTGCATGCGTCCATCAGCCCGCTCGGCTCGGTCCATGTAAAGAATACCGCTCTGCCGGCTCTGGAAGGTCGACCGAAGGGCTACGAGGGATGGAACCCCGACCCGATCCGGTCGGATATTTCCAGCGTGGATGTTTCCGCTTGGGATATGCAGCCGTTCTGGATCGAGCTGTACGCCGGGCGTAACGCCGATCCGGGAACGTATCTCATCACCGTCCGGTTCTCCGCCGAAGGCAAGAAGGCCGAAACAATGGAGATCCAAGCGCAAGTCTGGCCGTTCTCCATTCCGGACCGACCCGATCTGGAGACATCGATCACGACAAAATCGACGAATCCTTTTGCCCAGCCCATGTTCTCGGAACGCTGGTACATCCTGGAGCAAGTGTACGGAATTACCGATCCGGACGAATTTGCACAGCTGGTAGAGCGGTATAACGAATTTCTCGAAACGTTCAAGATCGAGCCGGATCTCATCTATAGTGTAAAACCTCCGACTGTCGAGACATTGCTGAAAATCCAAAACAAGTGGGGCTTGCGCCAGTTCAACATTCTCTACCTTCCGCCTTACTCGATGAATTTTGATTTGAACAAGCCGGAAACTTGGCAGCCCCAGATCGATTCGATTTTACAAACCATCTCTACGGCAATGGAGCAATACGAGCAGGCCGAATTGGCGGACAAAGCTTACATTTACGGTTTTGATGAAAGCAATCAGCAAGCTTTGGCCAAGGCTATTTTCGGACAGATCAAACAGCGCTTCCCGGATCTGCCGATCATGTCCACCTACTTAGACAGCTCGCTCGGCGTAAACAGCGGCCTGGCCGGCCTCGTGGATATTTGGGTGCCCGGCGTGCAGGCGATCAACCATGAAGCCCAAGCGCAGGCCCAGGAACGCGGCGACAAAGTGTACTGGTACACCCATGTGGGCGTCAAAGATCCTCTTCCGAACTGGTTTAATGGATATGCGCCAAGCGACACTCGCGTTCTCCTTGGACCGATGTCGCATAAAATGAAGGTGGACGGCTTTTTGTACTATAACGTCGCTCGGTGGCTGAACCACGGCCCGATGAATGACGGCATATTGAGCACCTGGGATCCGATGACGTTCCCTAACGCCCCCGGTGACGGCTCTTTGTTCTATCCGGGAGCAAGCGGTCCGATCGCATCGCAGCGGATCCAAAACTTCCGGGACGGCATGGAGGATTACAACCTTCTGAACGTATTGAAGTTTGCAATCGGCCGGGCAAAAACGGATGGAGCAGCAAGCAGCCTGCTGGCCCAGGCGGAAACCGTTCTGAACGCGGACGTCGTAGTAACTAACGAGAGGCTCTATACGAAAAATGCCGAGGTATATCGCGAGTGGCGCGACCAAGCAGCCCGCATGATCGTTCAGCTCATAACCCCCGGCATAACTTTAAGCGATTTGGAAGCCTATAAAGCATCAGGTGCTCTGAAGCAGCCGCTTGCCAGCCAATTGACGAATCATCTCAAGCAAGCCGTCCATCATCATGAGATGGGCCAAGATAAGCAAGCCAGCCACAGTCTGAGTCTCTTTATTCAGGAACTGAACGGCGAGAAGCCGGTCGCTTCCGTCAGCGAAGAAGTAAAGATTAGGTTGAATCAGGACGCTCGGCTGCTGGTTGCCAAATGGCAGCTGCCTACCGAATAATAGAGCGTTCGGCAACTTATGAACCGGAGTCGTATAATACCCCGTACTTAGGATACAAGTTTTATAAAGAAACGGCTAAACTCGATCCCTGGTACGGACATAACGTGCCGATGCACGGATTGTACCGCTGGCATCTGCCCGATTCGATCCGATTCGAGAAGGACCTTCGCGTCACGAGCCAGCAAATCGAAACTGCTAACGGTGAACAGAATTCGAAGATCCATCGCAGTCCAATAAAGTCTGCATTAGTAGATAGATATGTCAGGCAACTGACAATGTAACGCAGCTGCGCATTTAGTCCGTACAGTAATTGTACGGATTTTTTCTATGACCGACCAATTAACATACAATAAGCATTTTCGGCGTGTTGAAGGTATAACCTTGGATCAGTCCTGAAGCGATGTTGAATGAGTTGCGTGTCCATACGCGAATGTCCAACCGCATTATCGTGTAAAATGTTCTACTTTTCAAATGAAAAGGAATAGGACCCGGCGTCAACCGGCTGATTGGAAAGTATGCTGAAAACGCACCGGCCGTCGCCGTTCTGAAATGTTTCTTTCCGGACTACGCGCAGGCCAAGCAGCCTTGTGAGCACGTTAACCGTTACACTGCAAAGGGCGGGACGCTTCATGGCAACATTGGCGAACGGACAATTCCGTTCAATCAGTAATATTTCTTCCCCATCCTGTTCAATATCGATGAATGAATCGTTTTCTGTATAAATATCCTTTAATGCAGCCACTCGTTCATTCAGATTTAATCCTCGCAACCGAAATTCCCACTGTTGTACCCGACTTTCCGTCATGGCAGAAAGGACCTGTTTTAAAGATTCTTCTCCAAGTTGCGACGTGATCGTGTCAATCAATTCCACGGTTAGCCCGTCGTAGCTTTTGGGGAACAGATGCTCTCCTTCCAAAGTAAGACTGTAAAATAAAGAAGGCCGGCCAGCACCGGGGGCTTGGGTCCTTTCCGATTGCCGTTGAATATACCTATCTTGTATTAGCTGAAGAAGATGCTGACGCACAGCCTCTCCAGTCATCCGCAGACGTGAGGAGAGGTCCGCAACGGTTGCCGGGCCAAACTGCTTCAGATGATTCAAAATCTCGCGTCGAGGGCCTGGGAACTGAGTTGAGTTAATAATCACACCGATTACCTCCATAAAAACCGTTAAAACAAATATGCCAAAAAACGATTAATTAAACAAGTAATTCATTGAAAAATAAAGATGAGGCGGAGAATAAAGCCCCTCAATAAACCTAATTAAACAATTAATTTATTGATTAATTAGGTTTATTGTTGTATGGTTTTGAATATAGTGAATTACATAATTTTGTTAATGGAGGGGATTGTGAAGATGCTGGTTTTATCTGTTATCCTTTTTGCAATTGCTGCACTTGGCGGTTTGGTGCTTGGGGTTTTAGGGCTTCGTCAGAGGGATTTGCCCATGTGGCTATCGCTTATACATGGCGTAATTGCAGCGGCGGGGCTAGTTACTTTAATTCTTGGGGTCATACAGGGGAATGCAGGATCACTTCCGATCATCTCCCTGGTGCTATTCCTCATCGCAGCGCTCGGCGGATTCGTGTTGTTTTCTTACCATTTACGCCGGAAGCCTCATCCTAAAAGTTTAATTGTGATTCATGCTTTAGCGGCCGTTATCGCGTTTGTCCTTTTGCTTATTGGAATCTTGTGAGGGTGGGTTCCAATGAAACAACGGGGCAAGTTGAGGTTCTTCGGGCACCCGGTGCACCCTATAGTCACGCATTTTCCAATGGCTTTATTACCGGTATCGTTGCTTGGTGATCTGCTTGGAGTTTGGACAGGTGCTTCGTTCTGGTGGAGTTTTTCCTTTTATAATCTTGCAATCGGACTTGTTATGTCCATACCTGCGCTAATTACGGGTCTGATCGACTTTCTGGCCATTCCTCAGGAGGGAACTGTCGAGCGCACTGCAATGAGTCATATGACCATTATGATTACGTCCTTAGCGATGTATACGGGTAGCTTTTTTATTCGCTTCGGTGTTGAAATTCCATCCGGGTGGCGGTTCATGAGCTCGGTCTCCCTCTCCTTGTTAGGGCTTATCTTTCTTCTGATCGGGGGATGGCTAGGCGGGCAACTTGTTTATCGGCATTCTGTGGGCAGTGAGCCCATAATGGATAGGTCAGAATCGGGGAAATCTTAATACGGTTTTTGGTGATTTTTGGAAAAAGCGGCTTTCGTCCAGAATTCCATGGGACGGAGGCCGTTTCGCTTTGACTAAGGTGCAACCGGTTTATTCTTTTTCATTTTCTACTGCTTGAGCAATTTCTATCTCAATAAAACCTTTGTTTATCAGGGATTATCACAAATAGCGACTCTGGCTCGAAGGAAATGAAAACGCTTTATTTACATCAAGAGAGACCTCCTTATAATGAGAGGTGTGGTTGGGGCGAACCCAATCGCAAGGCTGATTATCGGAAAAGGGAGGTAAAAGAAATGGATCGGAAGGCTTTAAGGGTCATCTTAACCTTAACAGTAGGATCCGCTTTAATCGCAGGTTGCAGTGGAGGGAATAAAGGGGGAACGTCATCAACTCCTCAGCCTAAAGCAACATCAGCATCTTCCGCAACGCTCAGTACCCAACCCGTCGGAGATGTCGGAGGAATGAAGCTGCCCATCGTAGACAAGCCAACTACGCTAACCTGGATGGTCGCGATGGATAGACCCTCCGACAATCTTAACAATTCTTTGTTCGTCAAAGAAATCGAGAAGCGAACGGGCATCACCCTGGATATTCAAGTCCAATCCGCGCAAGTGTACAAAGACAAGCTGAAGATCGTCATGGCTTCCGGCAAGCTTCCCGATATTTTCAGCGGGCTCACGTTGGCCGAAGCGAACAAGATGGGCGGTCAGGGGGCGCTCACTCCGATCAATCCCTACCTGAAGGATCTGCCGAACTTCAAGAAGCTCTATATCGACAATCCCGACAATAACTGGATTATGAAGTCCTGGACGGACGAGAGGAACAACCTGTATACTTGGCCTTCTTATGGCCTGCAGCGCGATGTCAATCATGGATTCCTCTACCGCAAGGACATCTTCGACAAGCTGGGAATCAAGGAATGGACGAACACGGAAGAATTTTACCAAGCGCTCAAAAAGCTCAAGGAAGCTTACCCGCAATCTTATCCTTACGCGAGTAAAACCAAAGAGAACATTTTCCGGGATTGGGCGTACGGGTGGGGAATCGGCGGATCCAGCTTCCCGGCCTACTATGATGAAAATACGAAAGAGTGGAAGCTCGCCTACACGACACCCGAATATAAAAGCATGTTGGATTTCATAAAAAAATTGTATAACGAGGGGCTGATCGATCCGGAATTCCTTACGGATACGGAAGCTTCCTGGACGGCCAAGATGACTACGAACAACAAATCGTTCGTCACGTTTGACTGGATCGGCCGCCTGGATCTGTTCGCCAACCAGGTCAAGGCCACGATGCCGGAATACAACCTCCGGTACGGCAATCCGGTCGGCCCTACCGGCAATATCCGGTCCTTGCCGAGAATCGATAACTTCGGCCTTGTCGTAGCGGATGGCAAGAACAAGGAAGTGGCTCTGAAGCTGTTGGATTATTTGACCAGCCCGGCTGGCGGCTCCTTCGTGACGATGGGGATTGAAGGAGAAACGTTCAAGATGGAGAACGGCAAGGCCGTGTATCCGGAGTTGAAGGATGTCCCGAATGTAGATATTTATGCCCTGGAGAGCAAGTATGGGTTATGGATCGAGTCGATGGTGCTGCGTCCGGACAAACGCAACGTGTACTTCAACTTCACGGAGAAAGAACAGGAAGCCCAGGACAAAATCGTGAAGGCCAAAAAGTTCGAAGCGCCGGATCCGATCTTGAAGTTTACCGACGAAGAGACCAAAACGCTCGCTGAATTCCGGGTGACCCTGGAAAAAGGGGCTAACGAATTCAGCACCAAATATGTGATGAAGAAGGAAATGGGCGAAGCCGACTGGAAGGAATGGCAGCAAAGCGTGGACAAATTAGGGGCATCGAAGTTCATGGAAGCCTACACGGCGGCCCAGAAACGATACAACGAAGCTAAATAGCCGGAGAAAAAGCGCTTGAACGGTGAGCGGCGCCCGGATGTACTGAGTTCGGGCGCCGCTCCATAAGACAATCCTTGAGATAGGAGGGAGTCCCGTTGCAATCCGATCGAGACGAGCTAATAGAGCGTACAGCAAGGCAAGTATCCCCACCCCGATTCGCTGCCGTATGGCGGCACATCAAGCGCGACCGGCAGCTGCTCCTCTTGTTCCTGCCCTGCATCGTCTTCTACGTCTTGTTCCGGTACGGACCGTTATATGGGATCCTCATCGCGTTCAAGGACTACAGCGTATACGAGGGAATCTGGCACAGCGATTGGGTCGGGCTCAAGCACTTCCGGCGTTTTTTCGACTCCCCGGACTTCTGGTTGCTGTTCAAGAACACCCTGCTGCTCGGGTTTTTCACATTAGTATGGGCGTTTCCTTTTCCGATCGTCTTCGCCGTTCTGCTGAATGAAGTGCGGCAGCTGCGGTTCAAGAAAATCGTCCAGACGTTCAGTTATCTCCCCGCATTTCTGTCGGTGGTGGTCGTCAGCAGCATGATCATCGACTTCCTGTCCCCTACGCATGGACTCGTCAATCAGGCGCTTACAGCTATGGGAATGGACGGCATTTATTTTGTGGCGGCCCCGGAATGGTTCCGGACCATCTATGTCTCGTCGGAAATCTGGCAGTACATGGGCTATGAAGCGATTATCTATTTGGCGGCGATCGCCAGCATCGATCCGACCTTGTATGAAGCCGCGCGGGTGGATGGAGCCAAGCGGTTCCAAATGATACGGTACATCACCTTGCCGAGCATCATGCCTACCATCCTGATCCTATTCGTCATCAAAAGCGGCTCGATGTTCCGCATCGGCTACGAAAAGGTGCTGCTGCTCTACAGTCCCATGACCTATGACGTGGCCGACGTCTTCTCCACCTATGTGTACCGCAAAGGGCTGCTCGATACGAACTACAGCTACGCGGCGGCAGTGGGATTATTCGAATCGATTATCGCGTTGATCATGCTGACCCTTACCAACATCTTGACCACCAAGGCGGGAGGGAGAGGGTTATGGTAACGAAGAGCACCTCGTGGCCGCGGTCCAAGATGACGGCATTCGATGCGTTCCTGCTGCTGCTGCTCAGCCTGGTAGCGATCGCCACCGTATACCCCGTGTTGTATATCGTGGCCATCTCATTCAGCGATACGGCGAGCATCGTCCAGAACCGGGTGTTCTTGTGGCCGAAGGGCCTCAACTTGGACGCTTACAGGGAGATTCTGGAGACTCCCCGCATTCCAAGAGCGTACCTGAACACGGTCCTGTATACAACCGTAGGAACGGGAATCAATCTCCTGATGACGGCGGTGGCCGCCTATCCTTTGTCGAGACCGGGCTTCTTCGGCCGAAAATCGTTCACCGTCGCCATCGTGCTGACTATGTTCCTGAACGGCGGGATGATCCCGACGTATCTGATCGTGCAGAAGCTGCATTTGATCGACACGATATGGGCGCTTGTATTGCCGAACGCGATATGGACGATGGAGCTGCTCATTCTGAAAAGCTTCTACGAGTCGATGTCGAGCTCCTTGCGCGAATCCGCGATTGTCGACGGGGCGTCGGAATACCGCATTTTGTTCCAAATTACGATTCCGCTGGCCAAGCCTGCACTCGCCTCCATCGGGTTGTTTTATTTCATGGGCCATTGGAACAGCTTTTTCATTCCGATGATTTATTTGAACGACGCAGAGTTGTATCCGCTCCAGGTCGTGCTCAGGGAAATGCTGTTCTTTGACACCGTCAAAGATACAAGTTTGATCGAGCAGGCAACCTTGACCCCGCAGGCTTTGAAGAATGCAACCATCTTTATCTCCATGATTCCCGTGCTGATGGTGTATCCATTTGCCCAAAAATATTTTGCCAAAGGCATCATGTTAGGCTCGGAAAAAGGATAAAGCGAGCGTTTGGCGAATAGGATTGCATATCTGTTTGGTACCTGTATCCATTCTGAGTGAATTGGGGAGCGGGCATGAAGCTGAATATCAGTTTGTTTGCCAATAAAGACCTGCTGAAAATATTTGGCGCGTTGCTATCGGTTGTGATTATTATGTTTGCATCGAATTACCTCGTGTACAAAAACTCCCTCTCAAGCATTTACAGCCAGGTCAGCGAGAACAACAAGCTTAGTGTCAAACATACGATCCGATCCTTCGACGAGAGCTTCAAGGACATTAACGACGTGATTTATTCCATTCAGATGCTGCCATACCAACCATGGAGATCGCATAGCGACGGTACGGTCGATCTGCCCGAAGCGTCCCGCATGTATAAGGACATCGGCGAGATCACGACCTCGATCGATTACATTGAGGAGGTGGCCGTGTATCACAAATCCTCCAGCCTGGCCATTACGAGGGTGGGCACTATTTCGATTGAGGAGCTGTTCGACCAGCAATTGAGCAACAAGAGCTACTCGGCCGACTTTTGGAAGACATCGGCGAGCACCCCTCATCCGCTTCGGGTGTTCCAAGCCCAATTGTATGGCAAGAGAGGAACCGACAGCCTGCGAAACTTGCTGGCCATCCTGGGGAGCAATCAATTATCCGACCTGAACGTCCTGGTTTTCCTGAACATGGATAAGCTGCTGCAGCATATTTATCAATCCGGGAGCATGTTGAAGGGCGCATCGTTAATTGTCTTGGATCAGAACCGAAGTGTAGTCTTGAACACCGAGCCGGATTGGGATCTCGTCGAAGCGATGAAGGATCTGAACGTCGGTACGGAATCAGAAACGACACTAAAGAACAAGGATTTCGAATACACCCTGATCAAATCCGAGTACAACGGCTTTATTTACATCATCAAATCTCCCTACAAATTCGCGAATTTGAAAACGGTTGCAAACACGAGCCGCAACATCATTTGGATCGCCATCGCCTATGTGGTTTTACTGGCTGCGCTTCTCAGCTATTACTTGTTTAAAGCGGTACGAAGCATCCTGGCGCTGATCGGCGGGCGGGAGACAGGGGGGACCCCTTACCGGAACATTAAAACCGGGATCGTGACCATTCAGCAGGAGAACGAATCGTTTAAGAGCCAGATGGCGTTCATTCGCACGGAAATGAGAAAAAGCGCTTTTCTCCTCGTCCTTCAGGAGTCGAGCCATTCCCAGGAAGCGGAGCATCGAATCGAGCCGTACTTGGTCGACATTTTCCAAGACAAATACTTTCTCTTGGCGGGCATTCATTTGTATCCGGGTTCGAACCAGTCGGGAGAACAGGCACTCATCGAGGATCATACAGCTGTATTGCAGGACGTTCTTCTCAAGCGGCTAGGCAAAACAGTTGTGTTCCATGTCACGAATCGGCGGTACTTGGCGGTCATCAGTATGCGTCAACCGTCCGACCGCGAGCACGCGATCAAACAGTTGCGG
>NZ_JBJGED010000040.1:0-67279 GCF_045062745.1 Paenibacillus sp. HJGM_3 | reverse complement strand
GAAGGCAAGGAAGGCAAGGAAGGCAAGGAAGGCAAGGAAGGCAAGGAAGGCAAGGAAGGCAAGGAAGGCAAGGAAGGGCGGGAAGTGAAGCAATCTGGAAAAGGGGATGCCGGGGGAAGCAAATCGAAGCGCAGCCCGATCAAAGGGACGAATCCGTGGACCTTTGCGCTTAATACCGGTCTCTTCGCCGGCTTATTGTGGGGTGGCATTCGCATTGTAGAATATTACTTCAAATTTACGAAGGTACATCCGACCTTTCTGATCAAGCCTTGGTCCAACCCGGCGTTCAATCAGACGAATTGGGGATATTTGACCGGATGGGCGGCCTTCATCGTGTTTTCACTAGTCGCCTCGCTCCTCTACACCTTGCTTTTTCGCAAAGTAAAGGGGCCCTGGACCGGGCTGATATACGGGTTCGCCTGGTATGTTCTCCTCTACATAGCGGTTGGGCCGAGGACCGGCATGATGAAGCCGATCGGGAAGATAGACTGGAATTCGCTCATTACGGACGGCAGCCTCTTTTTGTTATGGGGCATGTTCATTGGGTATACGATCGCCTACGAGTTTAATGATGAGCAGCACCGGGAGCCGAGCGTATCGCTGGGTTGAATCGCGCGCGCGATGCGAGCTTGGTGGAAAAAAGTTCTCACTTCCGGACGGTTATGGTAAAATTGGCTTCGGCAGCGAGCAGCGGCTTGCTCGCGTCCTGACTACGGGAGTAAGGATGTTGAACCGAATGAAAAAGCGAATTCTAGTTCTGAACGGCCCGAATCTGAATATGCTGGGGATGCGCGAGCCGGGCATATATGGCACCGTTTCTCTCGCCGCGATCGAAGCGAACCTGAACCGGATAGCCGACTCGTGGAACGTAGAGCTGCAATTTTTTCAATCCAACCACGAGGGTGCGCTGATCGACCGCATTCATGAAGCGTATGGAACCCAAGACGGCATCGTGTTCAATCCAGGCGCGTTTACGCATTACAGCTATGCGCTCCGGGACGCCCTGAGCACGGTTCAATTGCCGGCGGTGGAAGTGCATCTCTCCAATATCCACAAGCGGGAAGCATTTCGACATGTGTCGGTTACGGCGCCGGTCATGGTGGGGCAGATAGCCGGATTCGGAGCGCACAGCTATGAGCTCGGCCTCCAGGCACTGATACGTCATTTAGAGGAGAAAGGGGATTGAGCATGGAGCAAGCTCGTTTAACGCGATTGAGACAGCTGATGGGAGAACGCAACCTGCAAGCGCTGTTGGTCACGGGCGGCTATAACCGGCGGTATATGTCCGGTTTCACAGGCTCGTCGGGCGCTTTGCTGATCACAGCGGACAAGGCGGTGCTGCTGAGCGACTTCCGTTACCGCACCCAAGCGCCGCAGCAGGCAATACATTACGAATTCGTAGAGCATAAGCCGAAGCTCATCGAGACGGTCAAGGAGCTGCTCCACGATTGGAAGGTGGCGGAGCTCGGGTTCGAGCAGCAGGACGTCAGCTATGGGACGTACGCCGGCTATGCCGAAGCGCTCCCGGGCGTGAAGCTCGTGCCGACCGGCAGCTTGATCGAGGAGCTGCGGATGGTGAAGGACGACGCCGAGCTTGCGGTCATGCAAGAAGCGGCCGAGCTCGCGGACCGCACGTTCGAGCATATGCTCGGCTTCCTGAAGCCGGGGCTCAAGGAGAGCGACGTAGCGCTCGAGCTCGAATTTTATATGCGCCGCCATGGCGCGACGTCCACGTCGTTCGAGACGATCGTCGCTTCGGGCGAGCGCTCCGCTCTGCCGCACGGCAAGGCGAGCGATCGCGTCCTGCGGAGCGGGGAGTTCGTGAAGCTGGATTTTGGGGCTTACTACAAGGGCTACTGCTCGGACATCACCCGCACGGTCATGCTGGGCAAGCCGACGCCGAAGCACAGGGAAATTTACGACATCGTGCTCGAGGCGCAGCTTCATACGCTGGATCAGATCCGGCCGGGCATGACAGGGCAGCAGGGCGATGCGCTCGCTCGGGACGTCATCGCGAAGTATGGATACGCGGACTTCTTCGGTCACGGCACCGGACACGGGCTCGGACTCGAAATTCATGAAGCGCCGAGGCTGTCCGTAACCGGCGATGTCGTCCTGAAGCCGGGCATGACCGTGACGGTGGAGCCGGGCATTTATTTGCCGGATTTCGGCGGCGTCCGCATCGAGGACGACATCGTCATGACCGATACCGGGATGCGCAGATTGACACAGAGCAGAAAAGACTTTATTATCATCGAATAGATGGGTAAAAAATAGTAAATGGAACCCCAAAAGGGCATCGGATTCCAGTTCGGAGCTTCGATTCGCTTTTTGGGGTGAAATTGGGGTCCCCGAAAAGGAATCGGAATAATCAAGTGAGCATGGCGTCACTTTTCGGGGAATATTACTAAGGAGGATTCTTGAAGTGATTTCCGTTAACGATTTTCGGACAGGCCTTACGATCGAGGTGGAAAACGATATCTTCACCGTATTGGACTTTCAGCACGTAAAACCGGGCAAAGGAGCGGCATTCGTTCGGTCCAAGCTGAAAAATCTCCGCAATGGCAACACCGTGGAGCGCACGTTCCGCGCAGGCGAGGATGTAGGCCGGGCGCACGTCGAGAACCGCGCCGTCCAATATTTGTACGCGAGCAACGACGAGCATACGTTCATGGACAACGAGACGTATGACCAGTTCTCGCTGAACGCCGACCAGCTCGAGTGGGAGCTGAAGTTCCTGAAGGAGAACATGGTCGTGAACATTGTGAGCTACCATGGCGAGATCCTCGGGGTGAACCTGCCGAACAGCGTCGAGCTGAAGGTTGTGGAGACCGAGCCGGGCGTGAAGGGCAACACGGCGCAAGGCGCGCTCAAAAATGCAAAGATGGAAACCGGCCTGAATGTCCAAGTGCCGCTGTTCATCAACGAAGGCGACGTCCTGCTCATCAATACGAGCGACGGCAAGTACATTTCCCGCGCTTAATACGGCTTGTCGGAACCTTCGCCCCTCTAGGGCGGGGGTTTTTTAGTATGCGGATTTGATTGTAAGTCAAAGTGAGCTTACTGGACGACGGAGTAGGAATCGCAGCTGGTTAACCTGTTCGTACAAGGGTGGCGGTATCCGATTAGGCAGCGGTCCCACACTGTGTGAACTTCCTGTGACCTTGTCCTCGCCAGATGGCTCCACAGGCGGGTTACGCTTATTTTTCCGCTATAATTCCACATACGGCTGTGCTATAATACGGTATCGTGAAGAAGTCAAAATGAACTGCTGGGTTGGGAGTGAGCAAGGTTGTCTCTGATTGTGATGAAATTCGGGGGAAGTTCTGTAGGCGATGCGGAACGGATGAAGCGTGTAGCCAAACGGGTGGCGGAGCGCAAGCAGGAAGGACACCGCTGCGTCGTCGTCGTGTCCGCTATGGGCGATACGACCGACGAGCTGATTGATTTGTCGCAGCAAATCTTGACCGGCCCTCCGTCGGCTCGGGAAATGGATATGCTGCTTACGACCGGGGAGCAAATCTCGATCGCGCTGCTGACGATGGCGATCCAGAGCGCCGGGGAGCAAGCGGTGTCGTTCACCGGCTGGCAAGCGGGCATCCGGACGGATGCGGTGCACGGGAAAGCCAAAATTACCGACATTCAGCCGAAGCGCGTGCTGGACGCGCTGGACGAAGGCAAGATCGTCATTGTGGCCGGGTTCCAGGCGATGACCGACGACGGCGAGATTACGACGCTCGGACGAGGCGGCTCGGATACGACGGCGGTGGCGCTCGCGGCTGCGATCCAGGCGGATTTGTGCGAGATCTACACCGACGTGGACGGGGTCTATTCTACTGATCCCCGTGTCGTGAAGGTCGCGCGCAAGCTGAAGGAAATCTCATATGACGAAATGCTGGAGCTGGCCAACCTGGGCGCCGCCGTCCTTCACCCGAGAGCGGTGGAGTACGCGAAGCATTATCAGGTGCAGTTGGTCGTGCGGTCCAGTTTCAATTATAACGAAGGAACTTTCGTGAAGGAGGAAGCGGTCATGGAGCAAGGAGTTGTCGTACGCGGCATCGCCTCCGATAAGAACGTATCGCGGGTTAGCATTCTGGGAGTGCCGGAGAAACCGGGGCAATTGGCCAAAGTGTTCGGCGCGCTGGCGGCGGAAAAGGTGGACGTCGACATCATCGTGCAAGGCGGCGTACGCGACGGTGAAGCGGATACTTCGTTCACGCTCGCTTCCTCGGAGCTCGACAAGGCGGTGGCAATCCTGCGCCGCATTCAGCCTGAAGTAGGCTTCAAGGACATCCAGGCCGAGACCGGTCTCGTGAAGGTGTCCATCGTCGGGGCCGGCATGGTGAGCAACCCGGGCGTCGCGGCCAAAATGTTCGCCACGATCTCAGAGCTCGGCGTGAGCATCAATACGGTCAGCACGTCGGAAATTCGCGTCTCGTGCATCATCGAGAGCGAGAAGTTGGCCGACGTCGTCCGCGCGCTGCACACGGCTTATGGGCTGGACGCGACGGAGCAAGCGTTCGTCGGCGGCCCTGCGGAACGCCGCTAATTCATTCCTACTAAAAGCCGGTCCTCGCTAATGGTGCGAGGACCGGCTTTTTTGCTCATAGTTTTCCGAAGACAAACGTGACGATCTTCAGCAGCAGCGCGGTTATGCCGGCCGCCATGAGAGGCCCGACCGGAATGCCGCGCAGGAAGATGATTCCGAAGATTGAGCCGATGACGAGCCCTACGATGAGCTGCGGATCGACCTTCAGCAAATCCAGGCCTTTGCCGTTCATATAGGTCGCGATCGCCCCGCCGACAAGGGCGAGAATGCCCGGCCACGAGGTAAATACGCTTAAAATGTCTTTGTACGTAATGCGGTCGTTCGCGAACGGAACGAGCACGCCCATCGTCAGGAAGAGCAGCCCCAGCTCCAGCCCCCGCCGCTCGATCGTAGGCAAGTAGCGCTCCAGATGGATGAGCTTGACAACCAGCAGTACGCAAGCGGCCGTCGTGATGATCGGAGACCGGCCGATGAGTCCGATGATGATTAAAGCTAGCAGGATGAGATCGCCGTTCATGCGCTTTACTCCCGTCCAATGGATTCCCTCTTAGTCTATGAGGACAAGGGGGAATTAGAACCGGCCGGATTAGCGCATCAGCTCGCCATGCAGCATCGGGACGAGCGGGTAGGCATTCACTTGCGCGCAGAAACGGACGTCGGCGCGCAGCCCCAGCTGGGTCAGCTTTTTGCCGCTGGCGCTGGCGAGCAGGACGCGCTCCAGCTGCGGCTCCGCCTCCAGATAGGCATGGTGCATGGCGAGCCCGAGATCGTTGATCGATTCGCAGCCTCCTCCCCAGATGCGTTCCAGCTCCCGGACGAGCAATCCGGCGCACAAGCCGTCCTCGAGCGCGAACTCATCCTGCGTGCCTGAGCAGACGATGGCGATGTTGCGGTTCAAGTCCGCGGCCTTGCGGGCGCACGCCTCGGCGTTCAGCAGGCTGCCGGCCAACACGAAGTCGGCCCGGGACGACTTCTGGATCGCGCGAGTGCCGTTCGTCGTCGTCAGCACGATGCGGCGTCCTTCGATCGCCGGATCTTGGTACTCGAGCGGAGAATTGCCTAGATCGAAACCGGCGATCCGCTTGCTGTACCGTTCTCCGCCCAGCAGATCGCCGGGTTGCTGAGCCAGCTTCGCCTGCTGAACCGTTTCCACCGGGAGGATGGCGGTTGCCCCTTGGGCCAAGGCGGTCACGATCGTGCTCGTCGCGCGCAGCACGTCGATCACGATGACCGTTCGGCCTAGCAGCTCCTCGCTTCGCGCCTCTTGGACGCTCGCGATCACGTTCACTTGCATAACGGCCTCCTTATGACGGATTCGCCGGCAAGGCATCCCAGACCAGCGTATCCGAACGGAGGCCGCGGCGAAGCGTCTCCAGCGCGAACACGTCTTGCGGAGCGATATTGCCTAGATGGACGCCGGGCCCAAGTTTCTTCAGCAGATGCACTTGCTGCGATTTTTGCGGGGCTTCCCACAATACCCGCTCCGGATCCGGGAACAGCCGAATCATGCTATGGAGCATGTCATCCCGGCAAACCCCTTTTTCATCGAAGATGCCTACGCCTTCTCCCGATTCCCTCGCTTCGATCGTCACCAAAGCCGCCCCTTGCTGCACATCCTCGATGACCGTCTCGATCAACAGGTCGAGCTCGATCTTCGAGCCCCAATATTTTTTGCCATACTCCGTGTACACCTTCAGATCGGCATTCAAGCCCCGCCCAATCAGCTCGTCGCGCTTGCTGCGCGACAGGTCGATCGTCCCGTCGGACACTTCAATCGCCGTATAGCCCAGCTCCCGGATGAGCCGATAACAGTTCTCCACTTCGCCTTGCACGACCGCTACTTCGAGGAACGTCCCGCCCGGCATCGTCTCGATGCCGGCCTGCCTTGCCATCTGAAGCTTCGTCTTCAGCAGCTCGGCCGGATACAACGGACTCGTCCCGAAACCGAGTTTGATCAAATCAATATAAGGCGCCGCGGTATGGAGCAAATCTTCAAACGCATGCAGGCCAAGCCCCTTGTCGATCACCATCGTGATGCCCTGGTTCCGGGGCTTCGCCTGTCTACACCCGGAAGGATCCTGCAGCCCGGCTGGCCATTCCAATTGTGAGGTCACGTCCATATCAAACAAATCTCCTCGCTGGGTTGAAAATGGGGTGGGTGGTGCTCTGGGAGCAATATATGCGGGTGTCTTAATCGGTGTGCGCATGCCTAAAAGTAGACAACCCCGCATACAGTAGGGAACAAAGAGACTGCTCCGGCCGCCGAAACGGCCGGATACCGCGGAATGCGGCGGCGGTCGGAAGCGGGGAGGCCGAAGGACATGTTCAATAAAATCGTTTTCACTATGGCGATGCTTCGGGTGGTGTCGGGCAGCATCGAGCTGCTGGCGGCGCTGCTGATGCTCAGGCTGAATCAGATCGACAAGGCGCTTCTCGTAAATACGGGACTAGCGATGGTGGGGCCTCTCATTTTGATCTCGACGACGACGGTCGGTTTGATAGGAATGGCGGACAAACTATCGTGGGGCAAAATCGTCTGGATTACGGCCGGAGTAGCCTGCATTTTTATCGGGATCCTGAAAAAATAGAAGCATATTCGGAAGCGGGTCAAGCATACATATGTTGTAAATGCGGACAAACTTGGAGGCCCGTCTGATGAATCCGATTCTACCATTTCTGCCGCCGTCGCTTCGCAGACTGATAGAGCAAGTGCCCGCCGAAATCAGAGATCGAATGGAAGAGCTGCGCATCCGGGAAGGGCGCCCGCTCGAGCTGTCCGGCACAGGCAGCGCCGGCTTCGTCACCGCACGCGGCGAATGGACCGCTGACGCCGGCCGCGGCTACCGGCCGAATCGGGATGAGTGCCTGCAGCTCCTGGACCTGCTGACCGACCATTCTGTGTATACGTTCGAGGAGGAGCTGAAGCGGGGCTATATCACGGTGCAGGGCGGCCATCGCGTCGGACTGGCCGGGCGTACGGTGCTCGAGCACGGGCAGGTGAAGCTGATTCGCGACATCGCGGGCTTCAACATCCGGATCGCCCGAGAGCGTCCGGGCGCGGCGCTGCCGCTCTTGCCCCATTTGTGGGACGAGGCCTCCGGACGCCCGCATCATACGCTCTTCCTGTCGCCTCCCCAGCAGGGGAAGACCACGATGATCCGCGACTTGGCCCGGCTGCTCAGCTGGGGAGGCTCCCTGCCCGCACCGGCCGGTTCCGCCGGGCTCAAGGTCGGCATTGTGGACGAACGCTCGGAGATCGCGGCGTGCGTCAAGGGCGTACCGACGTTCGACGTTGGGCCCCGTACCGATGTGCTGGACCGCTGTCCGAAGGCGGAGGGCATGATGATGCTCATCCGCTCGATGTCGCCGGACGTCCTCGTCGTGGACGAGATCGGGCGGCAGGCCGACGCCGACGCGATCGAGGAGGCGCTGCACGCCGGCATCGTCGTACTCGCGACGGCGCACGCCCGCGACGCTGACGACGCGGCCCGGCGGCCGGCGCTGCGGCAGCTGCTCGCCGCCGGCCGCTTCGCGCGGCTAGTCGCGCTGCGACGCAGCCCCGGCGGCGTGCACGCCGACGTCGCCGACGCGGCGGGCCGCGTGCTCGCGCGGCTGCCGGCGCCGGCACGGGCGGCACCGGCCGGCGACTCGGGCGACGCGCCCGCCACTGCGCGCCGCCCGGCCGCCCGGCCGCTCGCCGCCGCGCCGCGGGCCCCGGCGCCGGCCGCGCTCTCGCGCGCCGCGGTGCACGCCGCGCCGGCGGCGCCCGCAGCCGCCGCAGCCCCGCCCGGCGAGGAGCGCCCGCCATGCTGAAGCTGATCGGCGCGCTCCTCGTACTGGCGGCGTGCTCGCTGTACGGGCTCGCCCGGGCGGCGCAGTATGCGCGGCGGCCCTGGCAGCTGCGCCAGCTCATTCAAGCGCTGCAGCGGCTCGAGACGGAGATGGTGTACGGCTACACGCCGCTCGCCGAAGCGCTCCGCCGCATCGCCCCGACGCTCGGCGCGCCGCTGGACGCGATGCTGCTCGAGGCGGCCGAGCGGATGGAGGCGCATGGCGCCACCGCGGGCGAGAGCTGGCGGTACGCCATAGAGGCGCACTGGAGCCGGACCGCCCTCCGCGCGAATGAGCGGGAAGCGTGGAGCCAGCTCGGCCACACGCTCGGCGTCAGCGACCGGGAGGATCAAGTGAAGCACCTGAAGCTGGCCGCCGGCCTGCTGCAGGCGGAAGAACATGTCGCCCGGGACGAGCAGAGACGCTATGAGAAGATGTGGAGAAGCCTGGGCGTGCTGGCGGGCGCCTTCATCGTCATATTGATGTACTAGGAGTGGGCCGGACATGAACGTGGACGTGAATGCGATCTTTCAGATCGCCGGCATCGGAATTATCATCGCGATGATTCATACGGTGCTCAAGCAAATGGGCAAGGAAGATATGGCGCACTGGGTCACCGTCATCGGCTTCGTCGTCGTCCTGTTCATGGTCGTCAGTTTGCTGGACGACCTCTTCAAGGAAATCAAAACGATCTTCCTGTTCCAGTAGGTGAGCGGCCGTGGAAATTATCCAAGTAGTAGGGCTGGGCTTCATCGTGACCATACTCGCGCTCATCCTGAAAGAGCAGAAACCGCTGTTCGCCTTCCTGCTGTCGACGGTCACGGGTATCTTCATCTTCCTGTTCCTGATCGGCAAAATCTCGGCGGTCATCCAAGTGTTGGAGCAGCTGGCCGCGCATTCGAACATCAACCTGGTCTTCCTGAAGACGATTCTGAAAATCATCGGGATCGCCTATATCGCGGAATTCGGATCCCAGATCGTCCGGGACGCCGGTCAAGAGTCCATCGCCTCGAAGATCGAGCTCGCCGGCAAAGTGATCATCATGGTCATGGCGATTCCGATCATCACGGTCATCGTGGAGACCGTCGTCAAGCTGCTGCCGGCCTAAGGAGGAGACAGGAGTCAATGCCATGAACCTGCACGAATCGTCGAACAAGCTATCGCAGCGCCTCCAGTGCCTGACGGGCGTCCTGCTCGTCCTGATCCTGATCGCTCAGCTCGCCGACTGGATCACCCCAACCTCCGCTTCGGCCGCCGGCACCGTCGACGCCGTCTCCGTCCAAGTGCAAGCCGCCTCGCCGGCCGACACTTTGATCGAGAAGCAGGCGGAGCACTTGCAAACCGAACAGGTAGAGAGCTATTGGAACAAGCTGATGAAAGAGTATGGCGGGTATTTTCCGGACAGCGCGACACCCAAATTCATGGACATGCTGGTACCAGGCAAACAAGGCTTCAGCTTCCGATCGGTTCTGACCGCTTTTGTCCGCTACTTCTTCCACGAGGTGCTGTACAATGGCAAGCTGCTCGCCTCCATCGTCGTTCTCACCGTGTTCAGCATGATCCTGGAGACGCTGCAGACCGCCTTCGAGCGCAATACGGTCAGCAAGATCGCCTATGCGATCTCCTACATGGTGCTGCTCCTGCTGGCGGTGAACAGCTTCAATGTCGCCATCGGCTATGCGAAGAACGCGATCGAGAGCATGATCCACTTCATGGTGGCCGTCATCCCGCTGCTCCTGGCGCTGCTCGCTTCGATGGGCAATGTCGTCACCGTTACGGTGATGCACCCGCTGATCATTTTTATGATCCACACGATCGGCACCCTGATCTACACGATCGTCTTCCCGCTCTTGTTCTTCTCGACGCTGCTGCATATCGTCAGCTCGGTGAACGACAAGTACAAGGTGACGAACCTCGCCAATCTGCTGCGCAACGTGAGCGTAGGGCTGCTCGGCGTAGTGGTCACGGTGTTCCTGGGGGTCATCTCCGTGCAAGGCGGGACGGGAGCCGTAACCGACGGGGTGACGCTCCGCACGGCCAAGTACATCACCGGCAACTTCGTACCGGTGGTAGGCCGGATGTTCTCGGATGCGTCCGACACCGTAATCGGCGCTTCGCTGTTGGTCAAAAATGCGGTCGGCATCGCTGGCGTCGTCATCATCGTCTTCCTGTGCGCATTCCCGGCGCTCAAAATTTTGACGCTCGCGCTCATCTACAACGTAGCGGGAGCGGCGCTGCAGCCGCTCGGCTCGAATCCGATCGTGTCGTGCCTGCAGACCATCGGGAAAAGTCTCGTGTACGTATTCGCGGCGCTCGCCGCCGTAGGCCTGATGTTTTTTCTGGCCATTACCATCATCATCACCGCCGCCAACATGACCGTCATGATGCGGTAGCGCGGAGAGGGAGGAGCGCCCGTGATCGCCTGGTTGAGCGACTGGCTGAAGCAGATCATCATCGTCATCCTGCTCGCCGCCTTCGTCGATCTGCTGCTCCCGAACAACGCCCTGCAGCGGTACGTGCGAACGGTACTCGGCCTGTTCATCCTGCTGACGCTCTTGTCCCCGCTCTTCACCTTGTTCCAGAAAAGCCTGGACACGCGCGCCATGCTCGCCTCCGTCGAGCAGCTGCCGGCCCTGATGGACGGCAAGGGCCAGACGGGAACCGCGGTCATGAAGCCGCTCGACGCGGTGCTGGAGGAAGCCGGCAAGCTCAAGGCGGCGAACGAGCAGCAGACGAAGGAGCTTGTGCAAGCCCGGGTGGCCGAAGAAGTGAAGAGCAGCCTGGAGACGGTCCCGGGGGTCAGAGTGAAAAGCGTGCAAGTCGACATTCAAACGGACAACAACGGAAAGCCTGAGCTTCGCATTGTACAGGCGATCCTTTATCCCATAGATGGGGCTGCAGGGACCGCTTCGGACCCGTCGCAGCACGCGAGCGGTACGCAAGGAAGGGGAATGGCGCCCGTGGCGCCGGTACAAATCCAAGTGCAAGTGGGCGTTACCGAAGCCGGGAATGCCGTGAGCTCCGCCTCCCGTCCCTTGACGGAAGCCGAACTGCAAGCAAAATCGCAACTATATGAGCTTCTGACGCAGCAATGGCAGTTGAAACGGAACCAAATTCAGTTGAACTACGAATCGGAGCAGCGGAAAGCGAGGTGAGCTCATGAAATGGTTGCAAACATTGGAAAAATGGGTCGGAGGCGGTCAGGGCGGAGGCAAACGCGTCACCGCACTGCGATGGCTGCTTTTGATCGGCTTGGTCGGCTTGGCCCTGATGCTCATGAACGGATTCCTGAACGTGAAACAGCTCGATCCGCTGCCGGAAGGCAGAGCGTCTCCTCCCCCCGACGCCCAGCAAACGTTCCTGAACAAGGATCCGAAGGATTCGGCCGGTTTCGGCGACTACGAGCACGCCTACGAATCCGCGATCCGGGACATCGTGCAGTCCATCGTCGGGGTCGGCGAAGCGCAAGTGATGGTTACGATCGAATCGACGGAAGAGAGAGTCGTCCAGACGAATACGAAGGATACGCAGCAAATGACGAACGAGAGGGACACGAACGGCGCGAGCCGCAATGTGACGGAAGTGACGCGCAGCGGTGAGGTTGTGCTGTACGAGCTGTCCGGGAATCAGACGCCGATCGTCGTGAAGATCATCAAACCGAAAATCCGGGGGGTCGTCGTCGTAGCGAGGGGCGCCGAGAACCTCACCGTCAAACAGATGGTTATAGAAGCCGTCAGCCGGGGCCTGGATGTGCCGCCTCATCGCATCTCCGTACTGCCCCGCAAGCAATGAGTCACCCCACAAAGTGACGTGGGCCTTCGGAGCTTAATCGCATTAGTCGTCCAAGCTCTTCCCATATCCCATACCATATTCTTAGGAGGAATGAAACAATGAACGCGAAACGCCAAACGGTCTGGTTAGTGTCGATGCTTAGCTTGATGGTAGTGTTGTCCGCTTACTATTTGTTCACCGAGGACGTGAAGGAAGTCGACGTAGCCGCGAGCCAGCTGCAGGGCAGCGAGATTAAGGTAGATACGACCGGCACGGCCGCCACGGGGGCGACCTCCCAGCCTACTTCCGCTCAAGTGTCCGGGACTAAGTCGGGTACGACGGGTACTACCGGCACGACAGGAACGACAGGAACGACTGGCACAACAGGCACAACAGGCACAACAGGCACAACAGGCACAACAGGTAAAACCGATGCGCAAATCATAAGCCAGGTGTCCACTACCGCCACTTCCGGCTCCGACTTTTTCAAAGCCCAAGCGATTAAGCGCAATGAAGAACTGAGCGTGCTCACCGAGAAATGGATGAACATCAGCCTCGATTCTAAAAAATCGACCGAAGAAGTGTCCCAAGCGCTGACCGAGCTCGAGAAGCTGCAAGATCAAGAAGCGCGCGTTTCCAATTTGGAAGATCTGCTCGGCAAAGACTTCAGCAACGCGCTCGTCCTGCAAGAGGGCAGCAAATGGAAGGTCGTCGTGCAAGCGGCTAAGCTCGAGAAGAGCCAAGGCGTCTCGATCGTCGATCTCGTGATGAAGGAATTGAACGTCGGTCCGGACAAAATCACGATTCAATACGTCAAGTAATAAGGGCCTCATTTAGCAATAAGACGTTGCTAGGGCTTCGGTCCGCCTATGGCCGAGGCCCTTCGCCGTTTTTAATTATCGACCGGATTTCCGTTTTCGGCAAAAGTTCCGACGGTTCATCAAAGGATTCGACATCGGGGATGTAGAATTGCATTAGGGCTGTCCTGCCCATGAGGGGGACCCGGAGCCTGAAGAATGCGATAATGGCAGTTCCCTCGGCGGCCGGTGTGAGGTATAATCATCTTTATGTGTTATTCACCGTTGTGATATAATACATTCATTGCTCGACACCGGGACATGTTTCCCAATTCTTGAAGGAGTGAAACTTGGAATGTTTAAACTGAGCGAAATAAAAGAATTGGTCAAACTGATCGATCAAACCTCCGTATCGGAGTTGGAAATCGAGAATGAGGGAACCCGTCTGTTTATTCGCAAGCCTGGGAAAACCGAATCGGTCGTCGTCACGCACGCCCCTACGGTACAACCTGTGTATACAGCGCCGACGGCAGCGGCTCCGCAGCCTGTGGCAGCTCCGGTACAAGCGGCCGCCCCGACGGCTCCGGCCGAGACTCCGTCCGATAAATCCACAGCCGACCTACATACGATCAAGTCTCCCATGGTCGGCACGTTCTATAAGGCGTCCGCCCCAGGCGCCGCTCCGTATGTCTCTATCGGGGACAAGGTAAGCGAGAAGACCGTAGTCTGCATTCTGGAAGCGATGAAGCTGATGAATCCGATCGACGCCGAGATCCGGGGCGAGATTGTCGACATCCTGGTGGAGGACGGTCAATTGGTTGAGTACAACCAACCCTTGTTCTTGGTGAAGCCGGAATAACTGGAGGGAATCGGGTAACATGAAGTTTCAGAAAATATTGATTGCGAACCGAGGCGAGATCGCCGTCCGCATCATTCGCGCTTGCCGCGAGCTCGGCATATACACCGTGGCGGTGTTCTCCGAGGCGGACCGCGAAGCGCTGCACGTTCGGATGGCGGACGAGGCGTATTGCATCGGTCCGACTCTTTCCAAGGAAAGCTACTTGAATTTCACGAATATCATGAGCGTGGCTACGCTGACCGAATCGGATGCGATCCACCCGGGCTACGGCTTCCTGGCCGAGAACGCGGATTTCGCCGAGATCTGCGAGTCGTGCAACATCACGTTCATCGGCCCGTCGCCTGACGCGATCAACCGGATGGGCGACAAGTCGGTAGCGAAACAGACGATGAAGGACGCGGGCGTCCCGATCATTCCGGGCTCCGACGGCCTAGTCGAAGACGTCGAGGAAGCGGTACGGATCGGCCGGGAGATCGGCTATCCGATCATTATTAAGGCGACCGCCGGCGGCGGAGGCAAGGGCATCCGCATCGCGGAAGACGAGGAAACGCTTATTCAGCAAATCACCCAAGCCCAGCAGGAAGCCGAAAAGGCATTCGGCAACTCCGGCGTGTACTTGGAGAAATATTTGACCGGCATGAAGCATGTGGAGATTCAGATCATCGCTGATAGGCACGGCAACGTCGTGCATCTGGGCGAGCGGGACTGCTCGATCCAGCGCCGCCGCCAGAAGCTGCTCGAGGAAGCGCCATGCCCGGTGCTGACCCCCGAGATTCGCCAGGCGATGGGTGAAGCCGCGGTACGCGCAGCCCGCGCGGTCGATTACTCCGGAGCGGGCACGCTTGAGTTCCTGCTTGGCCCGGACGGCCGATTCTATTTCATGGAGATGAACACGCGGATTCAGGTCGAGCATCCGGTCACCGAGATGATCACGGGCGTCGACTTGATCAAGGAAATGATCCGTGTGGCCGAAGGCGAGCCGCTGTCGATCACCCAACAGGATGTGAAGATCAATGGCTGGTCGATCGAATGCCGCATCAACGCCGAGGACCCGGAGCGCAATTTCATGCCGTCCGCCGGCCAGATCGGCTTCTACTTGCCGCCAGGAGGCCCCGGGGTCCGGGTTGACAGCGCCGCTTACCCGGGCTATACGATCTCCCCGCACTATGACTCGATGATCGCCAAGCTGATCGTCTGGGGCCATACGCGCGAGGAAGCGATCGACCGGATGCGGCGGGCGCTGGCCGAGTTCGTCGTGGAAGGCATCCATACGACGATTCCGTTCCATCTGAAGCTGCTCGACCACAACCTGTTCCATGCGGGGACGTTCGATATCAAGTTCCTGGAAGAGCACGATGTGAACGATCCGAACTCCTGAGCTCGATACAAAGCGTTTCCTCGCGATTTGTCATAAAATTTGTGAAATGGTATAGTAATGAAATAAGACAGGCATTAGAAGGTCCACGAAAGTTTCTGGGAGTCTTGAATCCGGGGTCCCCGGAAAGTAATAGGAATAATCTCAGAAGCTTTGCTTCACTTTCTGGGGAATAATTTGTTGGAGGTGGTATGATGAGTACAATGGCTGCTGCGGATTATGAGAAGACGGACATCGGCACGATTCAGATCGCTCCGGAAGTGATCGAAGTGATTGCGGGTCTGGCCACGATCGAAGTGCCCGGCGTTGCCGGCATGAGCGGAGGGTTCGCCGGCGGGATCGCCGAGCTGCTCGGCCGCAAAAATTTGGCCAAGGGCGTGAAGGTCGAGGTCGGTCAGCGCGAAGCTGCGGTTGACGTGAACATTATTATAGAGTTTGGCAATCGGATTCCGGAAGTGGCGGCGGAGATTCAGCGCAACGTGAAGCATGCGATCGAATCGATGACCGGGCTCCATGTTGTCGAAGTGAACGTGCATATCCACGATGTGCATTTCAAGACGGCCGCGAAACCGGAAGAAGAAGAGACGGCTTTGCAGCGAGTCAAATAATTCGCTTGTCCAGAGATGAGCTTAGTCCGTGCGCACACTCAAGCTCTGGCCAAGCGCTGCGAGAACCCCCTAACGACTGTCAGGGGGTTTACTCCATGCCGGGAAGGGGACAAGCATCGTGGTAAAAATTTTGGATCGGCTGCTCCTGTTTATCTATACGATCTTGGTGGGAGTTGGCCTCATCTACATACTGGTCGCAGCATTCGGCTTGGTTCCATTCGATACGGCGAGCGATGTTTTATACGATTTGTATTACGAGGGTTCCACAGCCTATCCGGTCATTGCGCTCAGCTTGTTCGCGCTGCTCGTGTCGTGCCGGTTTTTCTACGTAGCGGTTCGCCGGGGACGGTCCCAAGTGCCTTCGATCGATCAGCGGACCGACTTCGGCGACATTCGCATCTCGCTCGAGACGGTGGAGAACTTGTCGCTCAAGGCGGCGTCGCGCATCCGCGGGGTTAAGGATCTGAAAGCCCGGATCTCTGTTACGGACGCAGGCCTGGAGATCGTAATCCGGGCGCTCGTCGACGGAGAGAGCTCCATCCCCGATTTGTCGGAGGAAGTGCAGCGGGCCGTGAAGAGTCATCTCGAAGAGGTGACCGGCATTCCGGTCTCCCGGGTATCCGTGTTCGTGGCGAATGTGACGCAATCCACGACCTTTAAGAGCCGTGTCGAATAGGAGGGATCTTGTCCGTGCAAGACGAATGGTGGGTACGGCACAAGGGTAAGCTTGTCGGAGCGGCGGTCGGTCTGTTTCTCGCGATCATCTATTTGTTCTTCGGCTTCTGGGATATGCTGGTCGTGGCTTTTATCGTCACGGTTTGTCTGTATGTCGGGAAGATGATCGACGATCAGGAGCAGCTCCCGGACGTGGACGATTGGCTGCGCCGGATCGGCGATCAGTGGAGGAAGTTCCGGTAAATGGTTTTGTAAGGAAAACCCTTTGGATGGCGTTTTACGCATTTTTCGCACTTAGGGCGTGAGAAAAATGGTGGAGCGCGGTCCGTAGGGTTTTTCTTTTTTTTGAGCCGTTGTCACTTTGTGGGGGTTCTTGGCAGAGGTTGTTTGTGAGGATCTAGTTATTTTTGGTATACTAAAGCATAATGGATTGAATTCGTGTGTTGGAGGATTAGCATGAAGCGCAGATTGGCGAGAGAAATTGCCGTGCAGAGCTTGTTCCAGATGGAGATGAACGGAGTGTCGGCACAGGAAGCGATCGACACGATCGTCGAAGAGGCGGGCCGGGAGAACGAGACGGACTTGACGCTTACGGAGGGCGAGACGATCTCGACCGAGTACATTCATCAGCTCGTGGAAGGGACCGTGACCCATATGCGGGCGATCGACGAGGTGCTGACGGAGTATTTGAAGGGTTGGAAGATGGACCGGCTGTCCCGCGTAGACCGCCAGATATTACGGCTGGCCGCGTACGAGATGCTGCATGGGCAGGAAGTGCCGCCGAAGGTCGTCATTAACGAAGCGATCGAGCTGTCCAAGCATTTCGGTACGGAGGAGTCGGGCAAGTTCGTGAACGGCGTATTAGGCAAAATGATCAAGGAGCTGCCGCAGCTGCAAGGGCGGTAAGCGGCCTTGGATCGATCAACAGACTACGAGGGGGAACGTGTAGTGTCCGCGCAGATCATTAACGGAAAAGAAATCGTGGCAGACATTCGGGAAGGGCTGAAGCAGGAAGTCGAGGCGCTGATCGGCCAGGGGATTCGCCCGGGTCTAGCGGTTGTCCTCGTGGGCGAGGACCCGGCTTCCGCTGTGTACGTACGGAGCAAGGCCAAAGCCTGCGAGCAGGTCGGCATTCATTCCGAGGTGTACAAGCTGCCGGAGGAGACGTCCGAGCAAGAGCTGCTGTCGCTGATCGACAAGCTGAACCGAGACGCGAACATTAACGGCATTCTGGTGCAGCTGCCGCTGCCGAAGCACATCCATGAAGATGCCGTCATCGACGCCATCTCGATCGACAAGGACGTGGACGGGTTCCACCCGATCAGCGTGGGGAACCTCGTCATCGGCAAACCGAGCTTCCTGCCCTGCACACCGGCCGGGGTCATCGAGATTATCAAGCGTACCGGCGTGAGTATGGCAGGCAAGCGCGCAGTGGTCATCGGGCGCAGCAACATTGTAGGCAAGCCGATGTCGCTCCTGCTGCTGCGGGAGCATGCGACCGTGACGGTGTGCCATTCGCGCACGGCCGACATGGCGGCGATCGCGCGTGAGGCGGACATTCTCGTCGTCGCGATCGGCAAGGCGAAGTTCGTGAACCGCGACTTCGTGAAGCCGGGAGCGGTCGTTATCGATGTCGGCATTAACCGGCTGGAGGATGGCAAGCTGGCGGGCGACGTGGACTTCGACGATGTCGTCGACATCGCCGGCCACATTACGCCGGTGCCGGGCGTCGTCGGGCCGATGACGATCACCATGCTGCTGAAGAACACGGTCGAAGCGGCGAAGCGGGCAGCCGGGCGGAAGTAGTTTGGCTGGAGAGGCCCATGGAGACGGGAGGGGAACCGGGGTGGCCCAATCCATCTTATCGATCAAGGATTTGAACCGCTACATCAAGATGAAGCTGGAAGGCGATCAGGTGCTGCAGGACGTGTGGGTGAGGGGGGAGATCTCCAATTTCACCCACCATTCCAGCGGACACATGTACTTCACGCTCAAGGATCCGGACAGCCGGATCAAGAGCATCATGTTCGCCTCGCAGAATCAGAGACTCGGCTTCATCCCCCGGGAGGGGACGCGCGTCATCGCCCGGGGGAATATCTCGATCTACGAACGGGACGGGCAGTACCAGTTCTACGTCATGCAGATGCAGCCGGACGGCGTCGGCAACCTGTACTTGGCGTTCGAGCAGCTGAAGAAGAAGCTCGGCGACGAGGGGCTGTTCGCGGCGGAGCGCAAGCGGCCGATTCCGAAGTTCCCGCGCGCGGTAGGCGTCATCACTTCTCCGACGGGGGCGGCCGTGCGGGATATTATCATCACGCTGCAGCGACGTTATCCGTCGATCCCGATCCTGCTCTATCCTGCTATCGTGCAGGGGAACCAGGCGGCGCCTTCGGTCGTGCGCGGCATTGAGGCGATGAACCGGCTCGGCGAGGTCGACGTGCTCATCGTCGGCCGGGGCGGCGGGTCGCTCGAGGAGCTGTGGGCGTTCAACGAAGAGATCGTCGCCCGCGCCATTCGCGCCTCGCGCATCCCAGTGATCTCGGCCGTCGGCCATGAGACCGATTTCACGATCGCGGACTTCGCGGCGGACCTGCGTGCCGCCACCCCGACCGCGGCCGCCGAGCTGGCGGTGCCGCATCGGCTGGAGCTGCGGCAGCACCTGCAGCATTTGCGGCAGCGGCTGCACCAGGCGCAGCACGCGCGCCTGCGGGCGCTGCGCGAACGGCTCGCACGGCTCCAGCGGTCGCCCGTGCTCACGAACCCACGCCGGCAGCTCCAGGCGCCGGCGCAACGGCTCGATCGGCTGCGCGAGCAGCTCGCCTATCGCATCGCCGGGCAGCTCGCTCGGGGCCGGGAGAAGCGGATGCGCCTCGAGCGGGCGCTATCCGCGTTCAACCCGACCGAGCAGGCCATCTTCGCGCGCCGTCGGCTGCAGGCGACGCAGCGGCAGCTGCAGCAGGCGATGCAAGGCGCCTTCAAGGACAAGAAGACGGCATGGGCGGCGCAGATGCGCCACCTGGACGCGCTGAGCCCGCTCAAAGTCATGTCGCGGGGCTACAGCCTCGTGTACGACGAGAAGGAGAAGCGCCTGCTGAAGTCGATCAATCAAGTGCAATTGGGAGATATGGTCAAGATTACGCTCACGGACGGCAAGCTGGACTGCCACGTGTGGGGGATGGAGGAGATGCCGGATGTCAAAACCGAAGGATGACGCGGAGCTGAGCTTCGAGCAGGCGATGGAGAAGCTGGAGCAGATCGTGAGCCGGCTGGAGAACGGCGACGTGCCGCTCGAGCAAGGGATCGAGCTGTTCCAGGAGGGCATGCGGTTGTCGCATCTGTGCGGTCAGAAGCTCGAGCTGGTCGAGCGGAAGATCGAAACGCTCATGGAGGAGAACGGCACGTTGGTCAAAAAGCCGTTCCAGGGCGCTCAAGAAGACAAAGGGGAGCAGAACGGAGGATAGACCGCTTGAGCCCATTCACGATTCAAGATTACATCAAGACCCGGGCGGCTCGAATCGAGACCGAACTTACACGCTCGCTTCCGCGGGAATGGGACGTACCGCGCACGCTGCGCGAGGCGATGGACTACTCGCTTATGGCCGGAGGCAAGCGGCTGAGACCGATCCTCGTCCTCGCCGCCGCGGAAGCGCTCGTCGGCGAGGAGAAGGCGGAAGCTGCCATGCCGGTCGCTTGCGCGATCGAGATCATCCATACGTACTCGCTCATTCACGACGATCTGCCGGCGATGGACAACGACGACTATCGCCGCGGCCGCCTGACGAATCACAAGGTGTACGGCGAAGCGATGGCGATCCTCGCGGGGGACGGCCTGCTGACGCACGCGTTCTACAGCGTGGTCCAGGCGTCGCGCCTGCATGGGGTGCCCGCGAATCGCGTCCTCGCGATCGTCGAGGAGCTGTCCATGTTAGCGGGCGCGAACGGGATGGTCGGGGGCCAAGCCGCGGATATGCAGGGCGAGCAAGGCATCACGCAGCTCGAGGAGCTGGAGTATATCCACTTGCGCAAGACGAGCGACCTGATCGTGTTCTCGCTGCGCGCAGGCGGACTCGTCGGCGGCGCGACGCCCGAGCAGCTCACGGCGCTGCAGACGTTCGGCCAATCGATCGGACTCGCTTTCCAGATTCAAGACGACATCCTCGACCTGATCGGGGACGAGCAGAAGCTGGGCAAGCCCGTTAAGAGTGACGAGAAGCAGCAGAAGGTTACGTATCCGTATTTTATCGGGCTGGAGGCGTCCAAGCGAAAGGTCGAGGAGCTGACAGAACGGGGCAAAACGGCGCTGCTCGGGGCCGCACTCCCGCAGCCGGAGCGCCTGCTGGAGCTGGCCGATTACTTAGTGCATCGAGACTATTAAAGATCAGTCTTCCGAAACCCGGAAGGCTATTTTTTATTTTCACCCATAACAAGTTTAGTACAAGATATTGACAAGATATATACATTTGTTAGCTGATATGCGACAATGAAAATGTGAACCGGGGAGGGGTTTGCAATCCACTATTTTGTAAACGGTTACATATCTGGTAAAAAAGGAGGAATTGTAATGTTATTCGTTCAAAAACGCCGTACGCGCTTCATGCTCTGCATGGTGCTGCTGCTTGCCTTGCTCGTTCCGAGCGGGGCGGCATTCGCCTCGGGTAACCCATGGTACGACGACTATGTCGCTTACAACAATGTCCACGAGAACGACTACTACAACACTTCGGATTCCGCGTTTCTGGCTTGGGGCGAGAGCTATCTGATCAACAGTTACCTAGACATGTACGACTTGACGAAAAGCACCGCATGGCTCGATAAATTCAAGACCCACGCCGATACCATTCTCGCCAATGCGAGCGATTCGGACGGAGACGGTTACCTCGGCTGGACTACGGGCCGGTATTCCCCGCAGGCGATCGCGAATGGCGACTTTGAAACCGCAGGCTCCGACTCCTTGACGCCGGCTTCCTGGACCCGCTTCCAGTCCACCTCCTCGACCGCCTATCGGTCCAGCGCTTCAGGCGATTATGCCCCTCCCGGCACATGCAGCTCCGATACGTACGGCTTCGTGCTCAAGACGAACGGCACCTCCTGGCAAAAGCTGTATCAAGGCTTCAGCTACGTACCCAACACCAAATATCAGCTGACGTTGTCGGCTAAGACGAACGGCTCGGCCGCTATGGGAAGAGCGTATATCCACGACCGGACGACGAACACGATTCTGGCCAGCATCACGATCGACGACACGAGCTGGGGCTCTTACAAAGTCGATTTCACCACTCCGGCCGCCGGGCATACGCTCGAAGTATGGCTCGGGCATATGTCGTATACCGTAACCGGCGGGATCGCCTACTTCGACAATGTCGGGCTCGCCCCCAGCTATCCGTTCCTCGTGCACGACGGGATGATCGGACTGCCGATCGCTAAATTCGTGAAGCTGGTGAACGAGAATGCTACCGCTCTCTCCGCTTACGCAACTACGGCGAACACCTATCGGAGCTTCCTCGAGACGGAAGTCGTCCCCAAGTGGCAAACTTCCGCAAGTCAAGTCGGCAATACCTGGGTGGGCGTCTCCTCCACAACAGGCTATTACAAGGAATCGACCAAGATCGACGCCTTCGCGACTTCCACAACTTTAGACCCGCTTCCCTACAATCAATTTCTCATCTTCGCGCAAATGCTGAACACGCTCTACGATGTGAACGGGAACGTCGATTACCTCGATAAGGCGAAGAAAATGAACCAGTATTTCAAAAATTCCCTGACGGCGAATGGAACGGCCTACAACTGGAATTACGCGGGATATTCGACCTCCGTCGAGGACACGTCACATGGCAATATCGACGTCGACGCCTCCCTCGACATGTTCAACGACGATCTCATCTACAGCGGTACGGACATGGACAAATTCACCGATACGCTCACGGTCAAGATGTGGAACCAGTCGAACACGTCGCCGTCGCTGCACAATTATGTGAACGGGGGGCAAGGCTCGCTGTGCGCCGACGGGATCTATAAGACGGATATGCCAAGCTGGATCAAGCTCGCCCAGTTCGACAACCAGGCCTGGAAAATCGCAGCCTACCAGTTCGACGACAGCGGGTTCGCAGCGGATCGCCACCTTGAAGCGCTCGTGCTCGCCGGAATTATGAAGTGGGATCCGGTGAAGCTGGTCAACCAAAGCTTCGAGCTGAAGTCGAGTGGGGACGCCACCCTGCCGTCCCGTTGGACGCGAGTAGGTTCCACGAGTGCGACCGCGTACCTGGACAGTGCGAATAAGAAGTCCGGGACTTACGGCCTGACCCTGAAGTCCGACGGCTCGACCGCTCAGACGATCTACCAGCGATGGGATGAAGAGGTGGCATCGGCGAGCTACGTCGTCACCTTCGATGCCAAGGTTGACAGCTCCGGGGCCGGCGGCAAAGTGTGGATGTACGACGAAACGACGGGCACGACACTGGGGAGCGTGACGGTCAGCGGCACTTCGTGGCAGAGCTACACGTTCACCTTCACCGCTCCGAGCGTCAATACGGATATTCTGAAGCTGTATCTCGGCCACAACAATATCGCTGTGGCGAATGGACTCGCCTCGTTCGACAACGTGGCGATCAAACGTTCGGGCGATGCCTGGTAAGCAAGACCGCTGCGGCGGGTCAAGGGTGCTCATTCCATTGAGCATCCTTTTTCTTTTATGCTATAATGGATTCTGAATGCGAGTGGTGCAGTATTCTAGTCGGTCTCCCATTTCTGAAGGCGGGCCTAAAAATTCGCCAAAGGGCACATCGATGAAGTTCCTTGTGTTGGCTTCTGACGCCCAGTCGGGGGCTGATGCTGGGAGTTAAGGTTGAGGGGCGATCTGCAATGGCATGCGGGCGTTGACCCTTCTTCCGCGGAGGCCCAAGTGCGTGTTTCGTGAGCGCCAGCGTGCGCCGGGATACGGCTTGGGGTATGAACCTGCAATTGCGAGTCTCACCTGAATTTATTACTTATTCTAAGATGACTTGTATGCAGCGTAGCCTGCCTTGAGTGAGCCTTGGGGGGGTTAGGAGAGGGCCTCGACACCGAGCGATCGGGATGGGGGCAACAGTAGGAGTTCGCTGCTTTGGCCAAGGTGGCGCGCTCCCAATCCTAATGAAACCGGATTTGCAAAAGAGGCTAAGAAATGGATGCAGGACTGCCCGAGGAAAACTCCTAGACTGTTCGTATGATACGAGGCTTCTTGGGGATTATAGTGTGGACTGAGTGGTAATCCAGTCTGATGGCCGGCGACGCCAACAAGGCGAGCATAAAGGGAAACCGCCTTTTCGGCGACGGGAAGGTGCCTTGCCTGGGAAAACCTACTGGACCTAAGCCACAGCGTTTACTCAAGAAGCTGCCACTCCTTTACCTCCAAGCAGTACGATTGGGGCGTTAGCATTGAAGTTTTCTTTGAAAGGCTCCATGAGATGGAGTATTTTTATATTTGCGGTGACCTTCGCGCTGTCTTGTGCGATCAGCATTACCTCGACAACGCTGTTGGAGGGCTTCGCCTGGGGAGCCGGCATGTTGGTTGTGTTCGCCATCATTCTCGTCGGCATTTTCTTCGACATGATGGGTATCGCCGCGGCATCCGCAGTAGAGAAGCCGTTTCACGCCATGGCGGCGGAGCGGGTTCATGGTGCGCGCCATGCGATCTATATCGTACGCAACGCGGACAAATTCTCCAACTTCTGCAACGACGTGATCGGCGACATTGCCGGCGTCATTAGCGGCACAGCCAGCGCGCTGGTCGTGCTGAAGCTGGTCAATTCGATGTTTCAGGGCCACTCGGTCCTTTATACTATAGTGAGTGTGTTATTCACCGCGCTTGTGTCTGCGCTTACCGTAGGCGGCAAGGCGGTAGGGAAATCGTTCTCGATTCATTATGCCACGGAAATTGTTCTTGCGATCGGCAAGTTTTTCTATTTCCTCGAGCGCCGGTGTGGCATACGGCTATTCAATGGGCGCAAGAACAAGTCGAACGGAAAGCGGGGCTCTAAACGTGCTGCTAGATCAAATCAATAGTCCAACAGACCTGAAGAAGCTGAGCGTGGCTCAACTGGAACCACTGGCACAAGAAATTCGCGATTTTCTCATCGAGAAGCTGTCCAAAACCGGCGGGCATCTGGCTCCCAACCTGGGGGTCGTCGAGCTGACGCTGGCTTTGCATTACCTCTATGACAGTCCGAAGGACAAATTCATCTTCGATGTCGGTCACCAGGCCTATGTACATAAACTGCTGACCGGTCGCCGGGAGCAGTTCGACTCGCTTCGCCAGTACAAGGGGATGTGCGGGTTCGTAAAGCGCGCGGAGAGCGAGCATGACGTCTGGGAAGCCGGACACAGCAGCACGTCGCTGTCGGCAGCGATGGGGATGGCGATGGCCCGGGATTTCAAGGGCGAGCACAACAAGGTCGTGGCGGTTATCGGCGACGGCGCTCTGACCGGCGGGATGGCGCTGGAAGCGATGAACCATATCGGGCACGAGAAGAAAAACCTGATGGTCGTGCTGAACGACAACGAGATGTCCATCGCTCCGAATGTGGGAGCCCTTCACAATTATTTGAGCAAAATTCGTTCCGACGGCACTTATCTGAAGGTGAAGGAAGAAGTCGAGCATCTGCTCAAAAAAATTCCCGCCATCGGCGGCACGCTGGCCAAAACCGCGGAGCGGGTCAAAGATAGCCTGAAATACTTGCTCGTTCGAGGCGTGTTGTTCGAAGAGCTGGGCTTTACTTATCTGGGTCCGGTCGACGGCCATAACTTGCCTAAGCTGCTCGAGACGTTCCGCCAGGCCGACAAAGTGAACGGACCGGTGCTGGTGCATGTGTTGACGTTGAAAGGAAAGGGCTATTCGCCGGCCGAGGCCGATTCCCAGTCGTGGCACGGCGGCGGCCCGTACAAGATCGAGTCCGGCCAATTCATCAAGGCGGTAGGGCCTCCGATGTACACGGAGGTGTTCAGTCATGCCTTGATGGAGCTGGCGGAGCAGGATGAACGGATCGTGGCCGTGACCCCGGCGATGCCGGCGGGATCCGGGCTGCTGAAGTTCGGAGCGCGGTTCCCCGAGCGGATGATCGATGTCGGCATCGCCGAGCAGCACGCGGCTACGCTGTGCGCCTCGCTGGCGCTGCAAGGGCTGAAGCCGGTGTTTGCGGTGTATTCGACCTTCCTGCAGCGGGCGTACGATCAAGTGGTGCACGATATTTGCCGCCAAAACGCCAATGTGGTGTTCGCGATCGACCGGGCCGGCTTCGTCGGCGCGGACGGCGAGACGCATCAGGGCGTCTACGACATGGCGTTCCTGCGCAGCATTCCGAACATGGTCGTCATGATGCCGAAGGACGAGAACGAGCTGCGGCATATGATGAAGACGGCAGTCGAGTACAACGAAGGGCCGATTGCCGTGCGCTACCCGCGCTTAAGCGGCGTGGGCGTCGAGATGGAGCCGGAGATGCGGCCGATCCCGATCGGCTCCTGGGAAGTGGTCCGCGAGGGCGAAGGCTATGCCGTCTTGACGATGGGGCCGCTTCTGGAGATTGCGGAGGAAGCGGCGGAGCAGCTCAAGACCGAGGGCATCCAGCTACGCGTCATCAATGCGCGGTTTATCAAGCCGATCGACGAGGATATGCTGCTCCAGCTGTACAAAGAAGGCGCGAGCCTCGTGACGCTGGAAGAAGGCGCCATAATGGGCGGATTCGGCAGCGCGGTCATGGAGTTCTACTCTGCGCGCAATATTCACGGCATGAAGGTCAAGGCGATCGGCATTCCCGACTACTTCGTCGAGCACGGCAGCGTGAAGGAGCAGCGCCAGGAGACGGGCCTGACCGTCGAGCGGATCGTAACGGAAGTGAAGGCGCTTCTGACGCGCAGCAAGCGGGCGCGGGCTTAACGGCTTAAGCAGCGAGGTGCACGACGACGCGCAGGAAGAGGAGCGAGAGCGGCGATTATGGCAGCAGGCAGCAAGGAACGGTTGGACGTACTCTTGGTCGAGCAAGGGTACTACGATAGCAGGGAAAAAGCGAAGTCGGCCATAATGGCCGGCCTTGTTTTTGTTCAAGAGGAGCGGGTAGACAAGGCGGGTACGAAGGTAGACCGCTCCGCCAAGATCACGGTGAAGGGCGCGATCCACCCATACGTCAGCCGCGGCGGCCTGAAGCTGGAGAAAGCGCTGAAGGCATTCGGCCTCTCGCTTGAAGGCGCCGTTATGCTCGACATCGGCGCTTCGACGGGCGGCTTCACCGACTGCGCGCTGCAGCATGGGGCGTCGTACGTGTATGCGCTCGACGTCGGTTACAACCAGCTGGATTGGAAGCTGCGCAACGATCCGCGGGTGCAAGTGATGGAGCGGACGAACTTCCGCTTCGTGCAGCCGGCGGACCTGGCGGGCCCTCCGCCCACCTTCGCCAGCATCGACGTGTCGTTCATCTCGCTCCGCATCATTCTGCCGCCGCTGCACGCCATTCTGGCGGCGGACGGGGAAGCCGTCGCGCTGATCAAGCCGCAGTTCGAGGCGGGGCGCGACAAAGTCGGCAAGTCCGGCGTCGTGCGCGAGCCGGAGACGCACCGCGACGTGCTGCGGACGGTGCTCGCCTTCGCACGGGAGACGGGGTTCGGCGTGAAGGGGCTCACCTTCTCGCCGATCACGGGCGGGGAGGGGAACATCGAGTTCCTCGTTCACCTGGTGAACCGCCTCGACGCGCCGGGGTGCCTCGATGAGGCGGCGCTGCAGCCGCTCATCGACGAGATCGTGGAGACGGCTTCGGGGGCGTTTCGGTAGGACGAGCTCTCCGGATCGGACTCTCGACTCTTGCGGCCTACCGTGATATACTGAGCCTATATTGAACAAGCGTGAAGCACACGCTCTTTTCCTCCATCGTTGGAGGCGAAGAGCGTTTTTTGTTTTTGTGCGCCCCACAAATTTTCCGCCGCGAACAGGAATTTCCCCCGCCCGGCTAGAAGTACTAAGCGAGGTGAGCGGGAGTGCAGGCGAAAGATTCTTGGGTCATCTTATTGATATTGGCGGTCGCCGCCATCTGGCTATATATCCGGGTGAAGCGGCAGCAAGGGGATTTGCCCCTATACCGCTCCGTGCCGAGGCACGACGAGATTCTCGTCGCCTCCGAGGAAGCGCTGGAGCTGATCGAGGAAGCCGGCTACGGATGGATCGCCGGGAAGGTGAAAATTCCGATTACCGTTACCCTGGACGGGACGACGCTCGAGAGCCGTCTGTTCGCCGACGGGTTCGTCGAGAAGGACCGCCAATGGTTCGTGGTGAAATTCGCCAGAGAGAGGAAACCTATCGATATGACCGGCAGCGGCCTCCGCGAGCATCTGCTCGTCTACAGCTTGCTGTATCCGGAAGCCGCCGGCGTGCTTTATGTGGATGTGGCGGGCCGCTCCATACGCACCGTGCAATTCGAAATCGAACTATGATCGGGGGGATGGGCATGAAAGCCCAACGCCATTTTAAAATTCGCGATATCATTAGCAATCAAGCGATCGAGACGCAGGACGAGCTGGTCGATCAGCTCCGGAAAGCCGGCTTCCATGTGACGCAAGCGACCGTCTCCCGGGACATCAAGGAAATGCATCTCATCAAGGTCCCGATGGACGATGGCCGATACAAATATTCGATGCCCGCAGACCAGCGGTTTAATCCGATTCAGAAGCTGAAGCGGGCGCTCGTCGACCATTTCGTGCATATCGATTACACCGACAACCTCGTCGTGATGAAATGCTTGCCGGGGACAGCCAATACGATCGGGGCACTGATCGACAGCCTGGAGTGGCCGGAGATCATGGGGACGATTTGCGGAGACGACACGATCCTCATCATCTGCCGGACGAAGGAGCAGAGCGGCAAGGTCGTGGAACAATTTCTAGGCTTGCTGGGCACCTAGAAGGAGGAGGGGAACGCGCCATGTTAACGGAGTTGTCCATACGCAATTTGGCGGTCATCGAGGCCGTCTCGCTGACGTTTCATAGAGGCTTCCATGTGCTCACGGGGGAGACCGGCGCCGGCAAGTCGATCATTATCGATGCGCTAGGCCTCGTAGCGGGAGGACGCGGGGCGTCCGACCTTGTGCGGTACGGCTGCGAGAAGGCCGAGATCGAGGCCCAATTCGACGTGTCGCCGACGCACCCGGTGTGGGCGGTGTTCGAGCGGATCGGCATCGAGGCCTCTCCGGATGAGACGATCGTGGTCCGGCGCGAAATATCCGCGCAAGGCAAAAGCACGAGCCGCCTGAACGGCCAGCTCGTCAATCTGACGATGCTGCGCGAGGTGGGGGACTGCCTGGTCAACATTCACGGGCAGCACGAGCACCAGTCGCTGATGAAGCCGGAGGAGCACCTGCATTGGCTCGACATGTACGCCGCCGATCGGATCGGTGCGCTCAAGTCGCAGTACGAGGAAGCCTACGACCGGTACACCGAGCTGCGCAAGGAATGGGCGCAATTGGAGGATACCGGCAAGCGGGCGCTGCAGATGGCGGACTTGTACCGATTTCAAATCGAGGAAATTTCGGCGGCACAGCTAAAAATCGGCGAAGATGAATCGTTATTGGAAGAAAAGCGCAAGCTATCCAATGCAGAGAAGTGCTATCAGAGCGTAGCGGACGCTTACGACGCTTTATACGGCAGCAACAAGGGCGGCGCCCTCTCCGCCATCGGCAAGGCGATGCATCGCGTAGAGGATATCGCTTCGGTCGATGCCAATGTGCTTAAGCCCTTATTGGAACAAATCCAAACCGCGTTTTATCAGCTCGAGGACGCCGCCTTCCAGCTGCGGGATTACCGGGATAACGTCGAGTTCAATCCGGCCCGCCTGGACGAGATCGAGACCCGGCTCGACTTGATCTCCACGCTGCGGCGCAAGTACGGAGATACCGTTGCCGATATTTTGGCATACCTACAATCGATTCAGGTCGAGATGGACGTGCTCGATAATAAGGAAGAGAAGCGGGAGGCGCTCCGCCAGGCGGCCGAGAAGCAGCGCGAGCGGCTGATGCAGCTGGGCGAGCAGCTGTCGGAGGCCCGACGCGCGGCGAGCGAGCAGCTAGCCCGGGAGATCGAGCAGGAGCTCAAGGGCTTACATATGGAACGGACGCGGTTCGAGGTTCAGCTGGAACGGCTGGAGGGAGGCAAGGCGACCCGCGAAGGGCTGGACAAGGTCGAATTCCTGATCGCCGCCAATCCCGGAGAGCCTCTGCGGCCGATGGCGAAGATCGCCTCCGGCGGCGAGCTGTCGCGGATCATGCTGGCGATGAAGGCGATCTTCTCGCGCCTCGACCGCATCCCCGTGCTCGTCTTCGACGAGGTCGACACGGGCGTGAGCGGACGGGCGGCACAGGCGATCGCCGAGAAGATGTCGTTCCTGTCGCGCCATTGCCAAGTATTCTCCATCACCCACTTGCCCCAAGTGGCTTGCATGGCGGATGCCCATTACGCGATTCATAAGACGGTGGACGGGGAGCGTACATTCACCCGGGTGACCGATCTGCAGCCGCAGGAGCGCATTCGGGAGCTGGCCCGGATGCTCGGCGGCGTAGAGGTGACCGAGACGACGCTGAGTCACGCCCGAGAGATGATCGAGCTCGCGAATGAAAAGAAAATGAGCGCCAACGCAAGCTAAATGAAGGAACGGTGGGATCATTTTCAGTTATAAATCCATTTGGCCGGGGATACCTTATAAGTACGCCAAAAGCATCTTTAGTCAGGCAGCAAAGGGGAGCGTGATAGAAGTTGGGTTCCGGCAAAACGAAAAGAGTCTTGGGTCTTATGCTCGTCTTCATCGTTTGTTTAGGTTGTATTTCCACCCCATTTCAAAATTTCGCTTCGTTTCCCGATGAGCTTCGGCTGTTCTCCGGTCAAGACAGGGAGCTCCATCTCTCGATGCCCGTCCATGCTCAGGTAACGGTCAATCCGGATATTGTCAAAGTAAACGGAGAAGCCAGGCAATCGTTCCAGGTTGATCTGAACAAGCCGATCTCGCTCCATTCCGATCAGAGCGGCGCCACGGAGATGAAGCTGAAGCTGTTCGGCAAAATCCCGCTCAAAACCGTCAAGGTCAACGTCGTTCCGGATCTGAAGGTGATTCCCGGCGGACAGACGATCGGCGTGAAAATCAAGTCGGACGGGATTATGGTCGTAGGCCACCACCTCGTCGCTGCGGCGGAAGACAAGAAGACGTCGCCGGGAGAAGAGGCCAAAATTCAAGTAGGCGATCTGATCGTCAAAATCGACGACACGCCGATCAAGGATGTCTCCAAGGTCGCGGAAATCGTAAGGAAGGCGGGGGAACAGAACAAGCCGCTTCATCTGACGATCATGCGAAACGGACAAGCCGTGAACATCTCGATACAGCCTACTTATGATATTTATGATAAATCGTATCGGCTCGGCTTATACATCCGGGATTCCGCTGCGGGGGTAGGCACTTTGACGTTTTACGCACCGGATCAAGGCGTTTATGGCGCGCTGGGACACGTCATCACCGACATGGACACGCAAACGCCGATTCCGATCGGAGACGGCCAAATCGTCCATTCGAACGTAACCTCGATCTCCAAAAGCCAAAACGGAGAGCCGGGCGAGAAGCGGGCTACATTTACCGACGACAGCAAGGTGTTGGGCAACATTACGAAAAACACACCCTTCGGCATCTTCGGCAAAATGTACAATTCGCCCGAACACAGCCTTCACAAGGAGCCGATTCCGGTGGCGTTCGCCGAAGAGGTCAAGGAAGGGCCGGCCCACATTTACACCGTGGTCAACGGGCAGAAGGTCGAGAAGTTCGATATTGAAGTCGTCCATGTGACGAAGCAGGATTTCCCGGCAACGAAGGGCATGGTGATCAAAATTACCGACCAGCGTTTGCTGGACAAAACCGGCGGTATTGTGCAAGGGATGAGCGGCAGTCCGATTATCCAAAACGGCAAAATGATCGGGGCTGTCACCCACGTATTCGTGAATGATCCTTCCTCCGGGTACGGCTGCTTTATCGAATGGATGCTTCAAGACGCTGGTATCGTGCTGAAACCGAGCGTATCCTCGAATCTTAAGGCGAGCTAGAGGCCTTAAGATTTTTTCTCTTACGGGGCACGGAAGAAAAATGCTGAGGCGTGTCGAAATGTGCAAGTTCATGGAATAAATTATTAATTATAAAATAAAATGCGTAAAAAATAAACAAAAATAATTTTCGACAGAAGGAAAATCGGTGCGCTTGTCGAAATCCTATAACTAAGAAACACGAAACCATATTGCCCATGGATTAAGGAGGATATGAAGTTGCAGAAAATCGAAGTATTGCTCGCAGACGATAACCGAGAATTCACCAACTTACTTTCAGAATTTATCTCCGAACAAGACGATATGGTGGTTGCCGGTGTAGCTTACAACGGAAATGAAGTTTTGAAGTATATGGAACAGCATAAGAAAGTGCCGGACGTCCTTATTCTCGATATCATTATGCCGCATTTGGACGGCCTCGGGGTATTGGAGAAGCTGCGCGAGATGAACTTGAATCCGCAGCCGAAGATCATTATGCTGACCGCCTTCGGGCAGGAGAACATCACGCAAAAGGCCGTTCAGTTGGGCGCCTCCTATTACATTTTGAAACCGTTTGATATGGATATATTGACGAATCGGATTCGCCAGCTCGTATCGAACAGCTCGCAGACCGTTACTTCCTCGAGTTCGCCGATGCGGACGAACGTGGTGCCGATCACGAAGGGCAAGAACCTGGACGCGAACATCACGACCATCATTCACGAGATCGGGGTGCCGGCGCACATCAAGGGCTACCAGTACCTGCGCGAGGCGATCACGATGGTGTACAACAACATCGAGATTCTCGGGGCGATCACCAAAACGCTCTATCCGGCCATTGCCGAAAAGTACAAAACGACGCCTAGCCGCGTCGAACGCGCCATCCGTCACGCGATTGAAGTCGCTTGGACGCGCGGCAACATCGACAGCATCAGCCACCTGTTCGGCTATACGATCAACATCAGCAAGTCGAAGCCGACCAACAGCGAGTTCATCGCGATGGTGGCCGACAAGCTGCGGATCGAGCATAAGGTGAGCTAATATCCGAACGATCGAAGAGGGGCGCTATGCGCCCCTCTTCCTTTAATCCAAATACAAATTGTCGACGTAATAGTCGTCTCCCGTGCCGGCCGTAGATCCGCTCATGAAGCGAACCCGGTCGATCGTCGCGAACGTGTTCCATTTGCCGATGCTGCCCTTCAGCACGTCATTGACATAGATGTTGGCCCGCGTCGTGCTGACGGCTTCGATCTTTAGCTTGTTCCACGCGCTGAAGGTGACGGTGCCCGCCCCGGCGCCGGGCAAAACCGTCCAGGAAACGCCGTTATACCAGGCAATCGAGCCATTAGCCTGGATATTGACGTGAAACACGCTGTGCGCATTGTCGTTGGCGCCGCTATTCAAGCTGATGATGTTGCCGGACGGCGAAGCCACGGGTCGAATCATCGCTTCAAATGTTTTGTAGGACTTGGCGGTGGTCGTCTTCACTACGTTGGTCAGAACGGAAGCGGATGTATCGTAGATGCGCAGCGCCTTCGTGCCCGCATAAACCGGACTATTGACGACGGTCGCATTGCCTCCGACAACCGTAAAGCCGGCTGGCGCGTTCCCTGCCGCATCGCTCTCGAAGCCGTTCATCGGAATGGCGGACCGGACGACATCGATATACTTGCCGATGATTCCCGTGCGGGTCGTGTTGTCCGAGATGAGCAGCAGCTTGTTGGCTGCCACTTCCCGAACGCCGGTGTAATTGGAAGCGGTAGCCGCGAACGTGCCGGTAGTCAGGAACCCCCAGGAATAACCGCTCCCATCCAATGAGAACAGTAGCTTGGTGATCGGCCGGCCAAAGCTGAGCACGAGCGTTCCGTTGTCCATCATTGTGAGGTCGGGATCGACGCTGTACGTATCGGCGGCATCGACCCCCGGCAGCGTCGTCGGGGTGCTCCAGGTCAGGCCGTTATCCGTTGAACGCGTGTGGTACAGCGGATTGCCCGTTCCGCTGCCAACCCGCATCACGATGAGCAGCGACCCGTCCGCGGCGCGAATCGACACCGGCTCGCAGTAGCCTTCCGGACCGACCGTCGTGCTGTACGCGACTGTGGTGACTACGCTCCAGTTCGCGCCTCCGTCCGTGGACTTCACCCACAGCACCCGGTACTTGGTATCCGTGGCGTACTTCCCATACATCGTGCCTTGAATGGAGCCGTCCGGCATCAGGAGCAAGTTGCGATGAAACTGGAACCCACCCCAATTCGCGCTGTTCGAAGCTTGGTCTTGAGGAAAGGCGACGTTGCCCGTGAATGCCGTCCAGGTTGCGCCATTGTCGCTCGAGATCGAATAGAAGGCGGTCGAATTGCGCGCGTTCACCCGCTGGGTCACATAATTCATCCCCATTAAGTTCCCGTTCGCCAACCGAAGGATACTAGTCAGATAGAAGGCCGTATTTTGCACGTAAGTCGGCCATGTGGCCCCGTTGTCCGATGACACTCGGATCGCGTCCGTCGTTGGATAGAGAACGGCATCCGGATGCTGGCTGAAGGTTGCGAACACACGGTTGTTCTCGTGGAATAGGAACGGGAGATGCCGGGTGGCGGTACCGCCGTTTTCCACGTTGAATTGGGTTCCTAGGGTAATGCTGAGCGTTTCCGGCGCGGCCAAGGCGGGTTGGCCGAATAGGAGCAGGGCGAGGAACAGCAGGCTGCCGCTCAGGAGACGCCGCATCGGTCTCGTTTGGATCATATCATTATCATCATCCTTTCGTTGTTTAAGCCCGTTACGTGACGACCAGCCACGCGGCTTACCCTTTGGATGTATACGTGCCCGTCGAATGCTTTATGCTGTTGCAAAGGGACTCAGGCTCTGGCGAAAGGCGTCGGCATAAAGCCGGGATGCGTCGCCCGCACGTCCGGATGGGAGAGGCTCATGAATTTATTCATGGGCCTTCCCGATTGTCTTCCAACATGTTTTGCGCTTCCCAAACATAAATTAGATACGACTTTAGGGGAGAGCGGAGTGTCGAGTCATGCCTACTTATCCACCTATATTGAAGCATGGCGATACAGTTGGAATTGTAACATTGGGAAGCCCTCTCGGTTCAAACACAATCAATAATAGAATTTCCGTCTTACAAAGGATGGGGTTTCAGGTTGTTCTAGGCGACTATGTATATTCGGTTAATGGTTATCTGGCAGGAACAGATGAACAAAGAGCATCCGACCTGATGAGGATGTTCGTGAATAAACAGGTGAATATGATTTTACCCACTAGAGGAGGAGTCGGAGTTGCTGGAATTCTTCCCTACTTGGACTACGGGACGATCTCCGCTAATCCTAAAATATTGACGGGCTATAGTGACATTTCCGTATTAATGAACACCTTGTATCAATTTTCTAATTTAGTTACCTTTTCCAGTTTACTTCTTATTGATTTCAGAGTAACTACTCCAGCTTATAATTTTAACCAATTTTTTGAAGCGACTTCTACATTGTCGGCTCCAAGAAGGATCCAAAACCCACCAACTATGTCGCTTATAAGTAAAGTTCCCGGCAATGTGACCGGGCCTATTGTTGGGGGTAACCTTACTTCAATAATAGACACATTAGGAACTCCATACGAGATGGATACGAGTGGGAAAATTTTGTTCCTTGAAGAGACTCACGAACCCATTAACAAAGTGTATAGAATGATCAATCATTTAAAATTAGCGGGAAAATTCGAGGATTGTATTGGGATTGTAATGGGAGAGTGTACAGGCTGCCAAAATGCTTACGGAAAATCGTACGATGATTTAATAGACGAAGTAATAGCTCCAATAGGTAAGCCGCTCATGACCAATTTATCTTCTGCTCATGGCGTTTATAAAGCCGCTGTCCCTATTGGAGCTACCGTGAATCTTAACACGTATATTAATACATTGACCGTTCTTGAACCGACCGTTACTGTATAAGGCGTTTAGCACCCCAATAATGCTGTTCATAGTAGGGAACTCCAAATAAGTCGGATATTTTCACTTCACGAGTACCCATTGTTCCGGCGTGCAGCATTTTGTTATTTCCAATGTAAATTCCCACATGCGACACTCCGGGTTGGTACGTGTCACTCAGGAAGATCAAGTCGCCTTTTCGTAATTGATCCGCTGGAACGAATGTTCCTAGATCGCTCTGCATGGAAGACGAATGAGGTAACTCGATTCCAATCTCTTGGAAAACAAATTGAGTAAATCCGGAACAGTCAAAAGCTTGATCGGGAAGGTCGCCTCCAAAAACATACGGAACTCCAAGCTGTGTCTTTCCTTTGGCAATGATGGCGTCCGCTTTGGCTTCCCAATCCGACGTCCGATCATTTGGAATGTTTATGGTCAATCCCTTGTAAATATTGGATGGATCGACTTTTGGATTCACAGCCATTAAACTGGACAGACTTACACCATATTTCTGGGCAATGATCCATAAGGTATCGCTTTCATTTGCGGTATATTTGTCATATGTAGCTGCCGATGCAGAACCCGAAAAAAGAATGCTTAAAGTTAACGCGGAACTCAAAATAATCGATTTTTTCATTTTAGCCTCCCGTGTTGTATAGATTTTGACGAAATGCCTATTGTAAACATAGCATCCTGATTCAGTCACGGGAACACGCAAAATAATGGCAGTAAGCGAGGCATCGAAGCCGACGAATCAATTAGCGCCCCTACTCCGTTATGTATCGCGGATAGTGGCGCTATTTCATAACGTATGTTTATCTAAAGGTTCGGACTTGTCTCACACAAGCAATAGCACTTTGCCCATGCTGTTCCGGCTCTCGACCCATTGATGGGCGAGCGCAGCCTCGCTCAGAGGGAATCTGCGCCCGATCTTGATGTCGAGCTGTCCGCTCTCCAGGAGACGGAACACGTGCTTCGCCGGCTCCTGAAGCAGCTCGGGCCGCTCCCGGCGGGTCGTACCCAGGCTGAAGCCGAGCATGGAGCGGCAGCTCGCGTGCAAGTCTTGGGTGCTCACCTGCCCATAGCTGCCGCTGGAATTGCCGAACATGACCAACCGGCCGTAAGGGGCCAGGCACGCCATGCTCTTCGATGTGATCTCTCCGGCGATCGAGTCCAAGACGATCTGGACACCCCGGCCGTCGGTGATGTCGTTCACCCTGGCGGCGAAGTCCGTCGTCTCGTAGCAGATGACATGATCCGCTCCGGCCTGGAGTGCCATGTCCACCTTGCTCTCGCTGCCGACGGTGCCGATCACCCGCCCGGCGCCGAGCGCCTTGGCTACCTGGATGGCCGTCGTGCCTACGCCGCCGGCCGCGGAGTGGACGAGCACCGTCTCGCCGGGCTCCATGCGGGCCACGTCGGCTAGCAGCTTGTAGGAGAGGAACGACACGATGCCGCAGGCGCCCGCCGTCTCCATGTCTAGGCTGTCGGGAAGGGCGAAGGTAAGATTCTCGTCGGCCACGATATATTCCGCATACGAGCCCTCGTGAGGAAAGGCGAGCACGCGCTGCCCGACTGCGAGCGAGGTGACCTCGTCGCCCACGCGTTCGACGATGCCCGCGGCCTCAAGCCCTAGCAGCAGCGGCAGGCGCCCGCCCTTGCCCTTGTTGCCGTATCGGGCTTTGATATCGGCATAATTGACGCATGTGGCATGGACCCGGATCAGCACTTGCTTCGCTTGAATCGAGGGGATCTCCACGTCAACCAGCTTCATGTGCTCCGGGGAGCCATAGTTCTCGAGCATGACCGCTTTCATCCCGCACCTCCTGAGTTTCAATGTGTAAAACTCAATTTCACAAATATGTTTATTGTCATTTTATCGTGACTGCTCATCGAAATCCAGCCTTGAGGTGAGGGCTTAAATGATTCATTGCTTTCCTGTTGCCTGGTATGTATAATGTTTACAATTTCTAGGTTAAGGTGGAGTACATGGGATATGCGATTGTACTTGAAGAGGAGGAACCTTATGCCGAACACTTTTTTTATCTCCGACCACCATTTTGGGCACCAAGGCATTATTGCTTTCGAAGGGCGGCCTTTCGCCGACGTCGAGGAGATGACCGAGGTGATGGTCGCCCGGTGGAATTCGGTAGTGAGCGAGCAAGACCGTGTGTTTCACTTGGGCGACTTCTCGTTCCTGGGGCAGGAGAAGACCTCAGCGATCGTCAGCCGGCTGAACGGGTACAAGACGCTCATTATGGGCAACCATGACCGCGGGCGTTCGAGGGCGTGGTGGCTCGCCGCCGGATTCGACGAGGTGAGCGAGTATCCGATCATCTACAAAGACTTCTTCTTCCTGTCGCACGAGCCGATGTACATGAACAAGCATATGCCTTACGTCAATGTACACGGGCACATCCATGGGCAGAAGTACGAGGGAAAGCAGCATTTCAACGTCTCCGTGGAGCATTGGGCGTACACGCCGATTCCATTCGAGCAGATCCGGGATGCCGTTGTCGTAAGCGAGGAGCAGGGAGGGTGAGCCCCACCCTTCCTTCAATTAAAGGATTGACACCTCTGCGAGGGCGTGCTATGATAGTTCTCACTTGCCACGCAGGTCCGTAGCTCAATGGCAGAGCAACCGGCTCTTAACCGGTAGGTTGTGGGTTCGACCCCCACCGGGCCTATAGCGCATGGGAACCCCCGTCGAGATCGTTCGACGGGGGTTTCTGTTGTAGGGTGAGCACCCACACTTTTTAACAACGGGCCTCATAAGTTATGGTGTGCATTTGTTGCATAGCCTGTCTCTTCTCTAGCGACCCTCTTTACGGGGTCGTTTTTTTGATTATACCAAAGTAATCGTTTTTAAATGGTGCATGTTCCATAAGACCACCTTGCCGTCCGCTTGGATGAGCTCCGCCATCTGCTGATCGACGGACCCGATCAATCCGGTTTTTTCGCAGTGCTCGCCAAGATCGAGGATGACGAGACTCCCTTCGAGCTTTTTGCATTGTTCGGCGAACGTTCGGGACAAGGGGACGGGAATCGAGCCCGAGAGCAAGGATGAAGGGGGGAGTGTATAAGGGGCCGACTCGGACGGATAAGGAATCAACCATTTCAAGTGATTCATGGAGACGTACATCGCCTTGTACACGGGGGAGTAGAAGACGAAGTAATCATTCATGATGCTCGTAAAGTAGCCGTGAAACGACTTGTTGCCAGCGATGAAAATCTCCACGAATCGGCCTTTGGCATGATTCAGCAGTTTCCGGAAGGAGAACCCGTCCGTTCCCAGGAAGGGCTCCGGCATGGCATAGACCGACTCGGCCGTGGACGTTCGGGCTTCTTGTAAACTCTGGATATGAATCAAAGGAATATAGTAAAATCGCTGTTCCTGTTGGAGGACGATTAGATCCAAGCCCGCATCGGCGAATCGGCCTGTAAGACGATGGTTGCCGGAGATGGCGACATCGACTTGCCGATCCAGCAAAGCATGAAGGGGCGTGCTCATGAGAATACCTCCTGTACACGATACTGTTTCGCATAAAACCTAGAACAACCAATAGACCCAGTAGGCCAGAATGAACAAAGTAAAAATGGTTGTGATAGGGATGACAACCGAAGTCACTTTCAAGTACTGCCCCCAGCTAATTTTCACGTTGCCCTTCTTCAGCAAATGCATCCACATTAAGGTGGCGAGCGTTCCGATAGGCAGTAACAGCGATCCGACGTCGCTGCCGATGACACTGGCCAAGTAAGCGATTTTCAACGTCAAGGGGTCCAAATCCATATTCGTCAAGGTCAGCGTTCCGACCATCAAGGCCGGATGGTTATTGAACAAGTTGGATAACACGGAGACCAGCACCCCCATCATCACACTGGCATGAACGATATCCTGGGAAACGAGGGGCTTAAAAATATGAATGAGCGTTTGCGTTAACCCGATATTGTGCAGCCCATAAATGATGACATACATACTGAACGCAAAGACGAGAATATACCACGGCGTTTTCTTCAACATATCGAGCGGTGTGATTTTGAGCGCAAACCATCGCCAGGCCAACAGCGCAATGGAGCCGAGTATCGCCATCGCCGGGACGGGAAAATGCACATACGAGGCGGCGAACAGGCTCAGTCGTACGCCAAAGACGAAGAGCAGGATGTTGCGCATGAACTTGCCGCGCTTCTCGATGGGGATGAGCGCCGTGCTTTCTTGCAGCGGATGCGCCTTCTTGTCGATCGGAGCATTCCAAGATCCCGAAGGGGCGGCCGGCAGGTGGCGCGGCAGGGCGCGATAAAAGCACACAAACAGCAGGCCGGCCAGAACGAGTAGCCCCACCGAAGCCGGCACGAACATCATGGCGGTGTGCATGTACAAGTCCATGTGCACGATTTTGAGGGCGATCAGATTCACGATGTTGCTCACGCCGATCGGTGCGCTGGAGGCGGTCGCGATTAAGGCGCCGGACAGCAAGTAAGGGATCTTTTGATGGGTTTTCAGCCCTAGATTGCGAAGGAGCATCAATAAGATGGGTGTCGTGATCAAGATGCTGCCATCGTTGTTGACGAACAGCGTCATTAAGAAACAAAGGAGATTGGTGTACCAAAACAAGCGAATGCCGGACCCCCGGGCTCGTACGAGCAGCTTTTCGGCGGCCCAGTGGAAAAACCCGAAGCTCTCCAAAACGATCGCCATCACGATCGTAGCCATAATGGTGATCGCCGCCCCGCCGATCGTCGTCGTGATGGTGCCTAAATCCGAATAGGACACGCTTCCGCTGAGCAATACGACGATGGCGCCTATGGTGGCGGGGATCGCCTCGTTCACGTTCGGGCGCCAAAAAATAAACGAAATCGTGAGCAAAAAGGTAAGGACAGTAAGAAGAATCGTAACGTCGTGCATCTGCATCCAACCCTCTTTTCTAGTAACAAGGTGCCTGCTCTTTCTAGCGACATTTCCAGTCGGCAATCGAATCATAATAGGTTGCTTGCCGGGATGCGTATCCCTCCTCTCCAAATGTCTTACTGATTCAATTGCATACTGCATTTATACGCCTTTGGGACAAAGGGGGTACTAGGACCTTTCCCTAAACTCTAGTAAAATCAACAAAATGCTAGGATTGATACTTACCTCGCATGCACAACTGTCTCTACAGGACATTTGTCGGCGTACAAAAAAAGAACCCGGCCTAGACAGGCAGGGTTCTGGCGGGGTTCTAGGGCAGGCTCGCTTCGGGCTCGCGCCGGTCGAGCCTACCGGGCTTTGGCCCCCTCCTGGATCGAGGCGACCAGGCTGTTCACGTACCGGCCGATGCGCGCGCTGATCTCGGCCCGCATGAAATCCTTCGTCATGACGAGCTCGTCGTCATGACTGCGGCACGTGTACCGGTAGTGCAGCTCGGTGTCGTCCTTCGCGTCCTCGTAGACGCGAATCTCGCTCTCGAGCAGCTGCTGGCGGGACTTGCGCATGTCCTCGCGAATCGTCTTCGCCAGGACGTGCGCGGCGGCGGCGTACAAGCCCTTCAGCGTCTCCGAGGACCGCTCGATCTCGGCGCGCCGCTTCTCGACGATGCCGAGCGCCACGGGCAGCAGAATGTAGTCCCGGATCATGTCCAGATCCCGCTTCGTCGGGAGCTCGGATGGGAGGGAGGGCTTGCCGTTCGAGGGGCGGAGCGACTGCTCGCGATGCTGCGGCAGCATCATGCGGCTCGATTCCCACAGCCCGTTGCCTTGGAGCTTTTTGCTCATTTGTAGTGGCCCCCAATCTTATGCGAGCGCTCCGACGCCTGGCCGGCGCTCGTGAAGGACGATGCCCGGGCGATGGCGAAGTTGCCGTACCGGTCCTTGATCCGGTCGGTCGCCTCGTCCAGCGCCCGGGACTTGACGAGGTCCTCGAACAGCGTCAGCTGATAGCCCTTGTCCTCGACCAGGCTCGTCAGCGTGACCCCGATACGGCGCACCGGCATCCGGTCCCAGTGCCGGTAGAACAGCGTCTTCGCCGCCTGGAACACGGCGTTCGTGTTATGGGTCGGATCCGGCATCTTCATCTGGCGGGAGAAGCCGGTCGGCGACTCGAACGGGCTGCACATGCAGCTGACGGCCACGACCCGGCCCATATAGCCCTTGCGCCGGCTGTCGCGGCACACCTCCTCGCACAGCTCGAGCAGGATCGTCTCCACCTCGGCATGGTCCGAGTAGTCGCGGGGGAGCGTCATCATATGGCCGACCGACTTGGGCTGCGCGGTGAACGTCCCGGGCGTGACGGGAGAGTCGTCGATGCCGTTGGCCGTGCGCCACATGACCTCGGCGTGAATGTCGCTTTGCTTCCCGAAGCGGGCCCGGAACCGCTCCTTCAGCACGGGCAGCGGCGTGCGGGCGATATCGCCGATCGTGAACATGCCGAGCCGGGCGAAGTGGGCCGTCATGCGGGAGCCGACGCCGAACATTTTGTTCACGGGCTCGGGCCATAGCTTCTCGGCGACGTCGGCCTTCGGCAGGGCGAAGATGCCGCTCTCGTTCTTCTTCGCCCAGATATCGGTGGCGATCTTCGCCAGAATTTTGTTCGAGCTGATGCCGATCCGGACCCATACGCCGGTCTGGCTGAGCACCTTCTGCTGAATGGAGCGCGCGATCGCCTCGGCGCCGCCGAAGAACGACAGGCTCGCGGTCACGTCGAGGAACTGCTCGTCGATGCTGAAGATCTCCACGAGATCGGTGAATTCCTTGTAGATCTCGGTGATCATCAGGGAGACGTCGATGTAATGCTGCATCCGGGGCCGCATGACGACGAGCTCCGGGCACTTCGCCAGCGCCTGGCCGAGCCGTTCGGCGGTCGAGACGCCGTATCGCTTGGCGATCGGACACGCGGCCAGAATGATGCCCGAGCGGCGGGCCGGATCGCCCGCCACCGCGACGGGCTTATCCTTGCAGCCGGGATGATCGGCTTTCTCCACGCTGGCGTAGAAGCTCTGGCAGTCCGCCAGCATAATGACGCGTTCGCGTTTTCCGCTCATAATCCGCCCTTCCCCCCTGTATGCATCAGCAAGGTCATCAGTTCGGCCTTGATCAAGCTGCGAAGCATATTGAATTGGTGCACATAGCCGCGAATCTGGTACTCCACGTGGATGCCCTTCACATTCGCCTCCGTGCTCAGAATGCGGATGTCCCGCTGCCTCAGCTCCTGCTTCGCGGTCTGCAAGTGCCGGAACAGCGCGGTCTCCACCTCCTTCAGGTAATAGAGGAGATGGTTGTAGACGATCTTGTCGCGGTACGCGGCCAATTCCTCCGCATCGCGGGCCAGCATATCGAGCAGAATCGGCATCAGCGTATACCGCTTGATCAGCTGAATGTCGTCTTCGGTTTCCATCCTCAAGTTCGGTTGCATCCTCACCACCACCAAAATGCGAACATATATTCCTATTCCTTATTATATATCGAACGTATGTTCTTTATGCAAGGTGTATTTCTTGGAAAATGACGAATTCGCGGAAAGCGGCGGGAAATCTGAAAAACCGGGCGAGTAGGGGGAGGGCGATGAGAAAGAGTCACAAAAATTTTTGTATAAAAGTTCACAAAAAAGATACAAGTTATAGACAAATTGTGACATACATTTACAGTCGGTTCGTTCTATAATACGGATTGTGTGTTGTGGAAGATGACGAACGGAGAGATGAACGAGCATGTCAGAACAGGATGTTATTGAGCATTTGCGCACGAAACTTGTGAACTTGGCGATGGAAAAAGGCACGTTTCTGGACGAGCATGTGCTGGAGCTGAGCCAGTTACTGGATCGGTATCTGGTGTTTCATCTGAGAAGACAAAAGAAGCGTCGCATTTCTTGACGGAGCAGGCGGCGACCCCTCACCAAATCGAGTACCGGGCCATAGTCTATGGTAAGTCGACACTCGGAACTGGAGAGATCGCGAGATGGCAAATGCACGACAACCCGCTCATGCGAGCAGGCCTCCCCTTTACCTTCACGGAGGAGGGCGGTTTGCGCGACCCGGATTTTTGACCGGAGGCATCGGCTGGCTGCCTTGGCTGACCTGGCCGTTCCTGCTGAAGCCGGGTTATTACTCGCCTTACTATATCACGGACTACCTGGATTATCTGCAGGACTACCCTGTAAATCCGTACAATTACTACTACTCGTATTCGTACTATCCGCCGCAGGGCGCCCCACAGGAGGCACAGACGGGCGGTACGCAACAGAACGACGATGAGAGTCGAGCTTGACACGACAGTCCCTGCCGGGAAGGCGGGGATTTTTTTGTGAGGATTTTGTGTCTCCGAACGTCTCGCGATGCATGCGGCGGCGCCGCTTGTCCCATACTAACAGGAAAGCGTGGCGTCCGGATTTCCGCGGGATCCGGACGGGAGCGGAGTGTGAGTGCGGATGCGGACAGGAATCGATTCTAATTGGGCGGTAACGGGCACGGTACGAGTGGGCACGAGGACGAAGGAGCTGCTGCAGACGATCGATCGGGGAGCGATAGCCGCGATTCGGCATGAGGACCTGGACCGGCTGGCGGCGCAAGGGCTGGCCGATGCCCGGGTTCGGGCGGTGTTGAACGGGGCCCGCACCGTATCCGGGTTGTACCCGCACGAGGGTGCGAAGCCTCTTCTCGAGCGGGGCATCCCGGTGTTCGATATCCCGGAGGACGTCTTCGACCTGCTCGAGGACGGGATGCGCGTTCAGGTGCTGGGGGAGACGATCGAGGTGAACGGGAACGCGTACGCGTGCACGCCGGTCACGCAGGAGACGCTCGCCGCAGCCGTCCGGGCTTCGTCGGAACGATGGCACGAGACGTGCCTGCGTTTCATTGACAATACGCTCACCCATGCGGCCCAGGAAAAGGAAGCGGTGCTGCAGCCGCTGCAAGTGCCGCGGCTGAGGACGCGCTTCCAGGGGCGTCCGGCGGTCGTCGTGGTGCGGGGGTCCGACTACCTGGAGGACCTGCGCAGCCTGCAGCCGTACATCGAGCGGGTGCGACCCGTGCTAGTCGGCGTCGATGGGGGCGCGGACGCGCTGATCGCGGCCGGCTGGCGGCCGCACTGCATCGTCGGCGACATGGACAGCGTGTCCGACCGGGGGCTGCGCTCGGGAGCGGAGCTCATCGTACACGCTTACGCGAACGGCTATGCGCCGGGCTGGAAGCGGGTGCGCCAGCTCGGGCTGCACGCGCACCAGCTGTTCGCGCCGGGTACGAGCGAGGACATGGCGATGCTGCTCGCCTACGAGCAGGAGGCGGAGGCGATCGTCTCCGTAGGCGCCCACAGCCATATCGCCGATTTCCTGTCCAAGGGGCGGGCCGGCATGGCCAGCACGCTCCTCGTCCGGATGAAGATCGGCGACAGGCTGATCGACGCCAAAGGCGTAAGCCGTCTTTTCCCGGCGCCGGCGTCGCTGGAGACGGCACGCAAGACGGGACGCGGACGGGAGCAGCAGGCGTATGTATAACGGGCGGAAAGGCGTAGACGCGCCTAGGATGCAAAGGGCGGATGACGCGGGGAGGCAGTTAGCACAGGAGCGGCCCGTCGCGCTGTCGATCGTCGTTCCGGCGTGGAACGAGGCGGAGCGCCTCGGCGCCACGCTCCAGGCGCTGCGCTGCATGGCGGACGCGTGCAGCGAGGCGCTGTTCGCCGGGCGGGCCGAGCTCGTCGTCGTGGACGACGGCAGCGAGGACGGCACGCTCGCCGTGGCGCGGCCGCTCGCCGACGCCGCGCTGCGCCACAGCCGGCGCCGCGGCAAAGGCGCCGCCCTGCGCACCAGCGTCCAGGCGAGCCGCGGCGCCGTGCTGCTGTTCGCGGACGCCGATCTCGGCGAGTCCGCGGCGCACTTGGCCCGCCTGCTGGAGCCGCTCGCGGCCGGGCAGGCGGACATGGTCGTCGCCCGCTTCCCGGCCGCGGGCCGGCGGGGCGGCTTCGGCCTCGTGAAGCGGCTCGCCGCGGGCGGCATCCGCCGGCTGAGCGGCTACGAGGCCGCGGCGCCGCTGTCCGGGCAGCGCGCCGTGCGGCGCGAGCTGCTGGAGCGGATCGGACCGCTCGCCGCCGGATTCGGCATCGAGGTCGGCTTGACGATCGACGCGGTGAGGCTCGGCTACCGCGTGCAGGAGATCGAGCTGCCACTCCGCCATCGGGAGACGGGGCGCGATTGGCGCGGCTTCCTGCACCGCGGACGCCAGTTCTGGGCGGTGCTGCGCACGCTCGCGCTTCGATGGGATTCCAGGGAGATGAGCCTGAAGAGGTTGAAATGGTTTAAGAAGCTAAGGACTCGGGGTGGATGAAGGAGGATCGGCGATGGAGGTTGCCGCATGGAGCGGGATGTTAACGGCGCTGCTCGGCATGGGGGTGTGGCTGCTGCCGTACGTGACGAGGTTTCTGCTGGAGCACGGATTGACAGCGATCAACTATGAGGGCATCGGCATTCCGACCGGAAGCGGCCTGCTGCTTGTCCTTCTGCATGCGATCTGGCTGCTGCTGGTCTGGGTGCTCGTCTGGGTGCTCGTCGGGTTGTCCGGGATCGGGGCGACGGCGGGACAAGAGGCGGCTGACGCCCTTAGGCAGGCGATGCAGCTTCGATTGGACGCCTCGTCCTATGTGGCGGCGGTGCTGATCGTGGGCGGAGTCGGCTGGCTCGACGATACGGTAGGCGATCGCAAGGTCAAAGGCTGGGGAGGGCATTGGCGCCGATGGAGGCAGGATCATGTGCTGACGACCGGCGCGATCAAGGCGGCCGGGACGGGCCTCGCTGCGGTGCTGGCGGTGCTCGCGCGGGCGGGCCTTGAGCCGACCCCGGATGCGGGGACCGAGACTGCGATACACGGAATGTTAGGCGCGGGGGCGAGCCTGGGGGTGGCGGCGCTGCAGGTGCTGCTGCTTCTCCTGATGACGAATGCGCTGAATCTGCTCGATCTGCGGCCGGGACGGTGCCTCAAAGCGTTCCTCTCGATCGCCGCGATCTTGTTCATAGCGGGGGTGTCGGCCGGTGCGGCCGGGGATCGGCTCGGACTGGCGTCCGTGCCATTCATGCCGCTCCTCGCGCTCGTGCCGGCGGCGGCCGGAGCGCTCGTGCTGCTGCCCGGCGATCTGGGCGCGCGCCATATGCTCGGCGACGCCGGGGCGGGCGTGCTCGGCTTCGCGGCCGGGTACGCCGTGATCGGCTGCGCCCCGATATGGATGCAGGCGGGAGCCGTCGTGCTGCTGCTGGCGCTGCATGCCTACGCGGAGACGCGCTCTATCTCCGCCTGGATCGAGAAGCACCGTCTTACGCGCCTGCTGGACCGGTGGGGCCGCGCGTGAAGGCGGTTATTTGCGTTTGGCCTTGAAGCGGGGGGCGACATAATTGCGCTTCCGGTCGCGGAAGAAAATCCACCCCCCGATGAACGATACGCCGATGGCGAATAAGATCAGGCCAAGCACGAATTTGCCCCATAGGAACTGGTCCGTGCCATCCGCTCCGAATTGGGCGAAGAACGCGTCCTTCATCGCAAGGAAGCCGTACGTGGCCATGAAGCCGGGCACGATTAAGAGTAGAAGGGCGATGACCCGTTTAACTTTGTCTTGCATGCTTGTCGATTCCTCATTTCACAGTTCGTTCCGATAACCTTTTGTCCGTCCTCTATCATACCATAGAAGCATGGATAAATCCTCCGGGCGCCGCGTCGATTCGCAGGGGATGCAGGCCAAGAATCGATTTTTATCGCCTATCGCCCAAAACCACTATATTTCGACCTCCGATTAAGGGTACAATATAGGAACTATCATTCGCAAAAGGGAACCGGGGCAAGGCGAGTTCCTTGTTCGAGTAGTTATGGAGGAGGCACTTATGACGCGTACATACGACATTATCATATTAGGCGGAGGCATCGGCGGGTATTCGGCCGCTATTCGTGCTGCGCAGCTGGGGAAGTCTGTAGCCATCGTGGAAAAGGACAAGCTGGGGGGAACGTGCCTGCATCGCGGGTGCATCCCTAGCAAATCGTTGCTTCGCAGCGCGGAAGTATTCGCGACGATGCAGCGAAGCGAGGAGTTCGGCATCTCCGCAGAGGGCGTGACGTTGAGGTTCGCCAAGGTGCAGGAGCGCAAGCAGGCGGTCGTGGAGCAGATGTATAAAGGGCTGCAGTTTCTGATGAAAAAGCACAAAATCGACGTCATCGCCGGCATCGGCCGGGTCATCGGCCCGTCGATCTTCTCGCCGCGCAGCGGGGCGGTGGCGATCGAGCGGAATGACGGAGACGCCGAGACGCTCGTCCCGACGAACCTGATTATCGCGACCGGCTCGAGTCCGCGCCTGCTGCCGAATCTGGAGCCCGACGGGAAGCGCATTTTGACGAGCGACGAGGCGCTTGAGCTGGACGAGCTCCCCCGGTCGATCGTCATTATCGGCGGCGGGGTCATCGGCGTCGAGTGGGCTTCCATGCTGAGCGACTTCGGCGTTCAGGTAACGATCGTCGAGGCCGGCGGGCGGCTCGCCCCGACGGAGGACGAGGACGTCTCGCGCGAGCTAGAGCGGCTGTTCAAGAAGCGCGGCATCAAGGTGATGACGAATGCCGCCGTGTTGACCGACCGCGTGGAGCGGTCGGACGAAGGCGTGTCGCTCGCCGTACGCGTGCGCGAGCAAGAGGAGCGGCTCGACGCGGAAGCCGTGCTCGTCAGCGTCGGCCGGCAGGCGAACGCGAGCAGCCTGGGCCTGGAGAACACGGACGTCCGGGTCGAGGGCGGCTTTATTAAGGTCAACGATCACTTCCAGACGACGGAAGCGCACATTTATGCGGTCGGCGATGTGAACGGGGGCTTACAGCTCGCCCACGTCGCGGCGCACGAAGGCATCCTCGCGGCAGAGCATATCGCGGGGCCGGGCGCGGGAGAGGCAGGCATTGGAGCCGCGCACCGTTATGCGGCTCATCTCGTACCGCGCTGCATCTATGGCCGTCCCGAGATCGCTTCGGTCGGCTGGACGGAGAAGCAGGCGCGCGACCAAGGGTATAACGTGAAGGTCGGCAAATTCTCCTTCAAGGCGCTGGGCAAAGCCGTCGTGCTGGGCGAGTCCGACGGCTTCGTCAAAGTCGTGGCCGACGCGGCGACCGACGACTTGCTTGGGGTGCACATCATCGGCCCGCACGCGACCGATTCGATCGGCGAAGCGGCGGTGGCGCAGCTGCTGAATGCGGCCAACTGGGAGGTCGGACGGACGATTCACCCCCACCCGACGCTGTCCGAGGCGATCGGCGAAGCGATGCTGGCGGCGGACGGGCTCGCGATCAGCATTTAGCTAAGGGGTTGCGTGCGCATCGCAGCAATTCGTCGCTTTTTTCGGGCGGAGCAAAATTGTATTCATAATCAAAACCGTTTATAATACTCATATAAGGTCAACTCTTAAGACCAGGTACCAAAGGAGGCTGAACTCATGTCCGTTGGTCAATTAACGAAACATAGACAGCTCGGATTGTCGGATGAGCAGGCGATCCAGATATACCGCTACATGCTGACCGCCCGCAAGTTCGATGAACGGGCCCTCTTGCTGCAGCGCGCCGGGAAGATCAACTTCCACGTCTCCGGCATCGGCCAGGAAGCGGCGCAAGTCGGCGCCGCCTTCGCATTGGATCGGGAGAAGGACTATTTTATGCCCTATTATCGGGATTATGGGTTCGTCCTGTCGGTCGGCATGACACCGAATGAACTGATGCTGTCGCTCTTCGCCAAGGCGGATGACCCGAACAGCGGCGGCCGTCAGATGCCGGGGCATTTCAGCCATCGCCGGCTGCGTATCGTGACCGGCTCGAGCCCGGTGACGACCCAGGTGCCGCATGCCGTAGGCTTCGCGCTCGCCTCCAAGATGAAGGGGGAGGAGTCGGTCAGCTTCGTCACGTTCGGGGAAGGCTCCAGCAATCAGGGCGACTTTCATGAAGGCTGCAATTTCGCCGGAGTTCACAAGCTTCCGGTTATCCTCATGTGCGAGAACAACCAGTATTCGATCTCGGTGCCGCTGCATCGGCAAGTCGCCGGGAGAGTGGCGGATCGTGCGATCGGCTATGGATTTCCGGGCGTTCGCGTAGACGGCAACGACGTGCTCGAGGTCTACCGCGTCACCCAAGAAGCGCGCAAGCGCGCCATCCGCGGGGAAGGACCGACGCTGATCGAAGCGGTCATGTACCGGTTGTCGCCGCACTCGACTTCGGACAACGATCTGGCGTACCGGACGAAGGAAGAAGTCGATCTGCACTGGCAGCAGGATGGGCTCCCGCGCTATAAGAACTATTTGATCGAGGCGGGCATCTGGAGCGAGGAGCAGGATGCGGAGCTCGTCGCTTCCGTTCAGCAGGAGATTAAGGTGGCTACCGAATTCGGCGACAAGGCCCCGTTCCCGGCTCCGGAAGACTTGTACCGTCACGTCTATGCGGAAGGGGAGGGAGTGTAACGATGCCTGTCGTTAATTACGTAACCGCGATCCGCGAGGCGATGAACGAGGAGATGGCGCGCGACGACAATGTCTTCATTCTGGGGGAGGATGTGGGCTATAAAGGCGGCGTGTTCACGACGTCGAAGGGGCTGCTCGAACGTTACGGCGAACAGCGGGTGCTCGATACGCCGCTCGCGGAATCGGCGATCGCCGGTGTGGCGATCGGGGCCGCGATGTACGGCATGCGTCCGATCGCGGAGATGCAGTATGCGGATTTCATGCTGCCGGCTACGAACCAGATCATCAGCGAAGCGGCGAAGATCCGGTATCGCTCCAACAACGACTGGTCTTGTCCGGTCGTCATCCGGGCCCCGTTCGGCGGCGGCATCTTCGGCGGCTTGTACCATTCGCAATGCCCGGAGTCGGTGTTCTTCGGGACCCCGGGGCTGAAGATCGTCGCTCCGTCCACCCCGTATGATGCCAAGGGGCTGCTCAAGGCGGCGATTCGCGACCCCGATCCGGTCATTTACTTCGAGCATAAGAAATGCTACCAATCGGTCGAGGGCGAAGTTCCCGAGCAAGACTACATCGTGCCGATCGGCAAAGCGGACGTGAAGCGGGACGGGTCCGACATCACCATCATCACGTACGGGCTGACGGTGCACTTCGCGCTGGAAGCGGCCGCCGAGCTGGAGCGGGAAGGCATCGAGGCGCTCGTGCTCGACCTGCGGACGCTGCAGCCGCTCGACACGGACGCGATTCTGCGGGCCGCCGCGAAGACCGGCAAGGTGCTCGTGCTGCATGAGGACAACAAGACCGGCGGCGTAGGCGCGGAGATATCCGCGATCATCTCGGAGGAGCTGCTGTTCGAGCTCGACGCGCCGATCATGCGGCTGTGCAGTCCGGACGTGCCGGCGATGCCGATCAGTCCGACGCTGGAGAAGCATTATATGCTGAACAAGGATAAAGTGAAAGAAGCGATGAAAAAGCTGGCTTTATTCTAGGAGGAAGCGGGGAACCCAATCATGAACAGATCTACGAAAGCCGGGACGGAAATCTTGCTTCCGCAGCTGGCCGAGTCGCTCGTCTCCGCGACGATCGGCAAGTGGCTGAAGCAGCCTGGCGACAAGATTGAAGAATATGAGCCGATCTGCGAGCTCATTACCGATAAGGTCAACGCCGAGCTGCCCTCCACCGTAGAGGGAACGCTTGTAGAGATCATCGCGCAGGAGGGCGAGACCGTGCCGGTCGGCGCGGTCGTCTGTATCGTCGCCGAGACCGGCTCGGCGGCGGCCGAGCGTGCGACGGAGCCGAGCCGCGCTGACGGCGCGGACTCGAGCCAAGCCGGCGGCACAGGCGTCGGCCGTGCGCCGGCGAGCGTCGCGCAGCCTGCGGCCGATGCGGACGCGCCGATGCGGCACCGCTACTCGCCGGCCGTGCAGCAGCTCGCCGCGCAGCACGGCGTCGATCTGACGCGGATCGCGGGCACCGGGCTCGGCGGCCGCATCACGCGCAAGGACGTGCTCCATGCGATCGAACACGGCGTACCTGCCGCGCCCGCCGCATCGCAAGCGGTGCCTGTACCGGCCCCGTCGGCGCCTGCAGTCCCGACTGTCCCGGCCGACCTGAGCAAAGTGCCGGTGCCGGTCCGTTCCACCGGCCTGCACTTGAGCGAGAGCCCTCCTATCCCGAACGTCGAGGTCGAGGGGCAGCGGCGGGACGACCGAAACGAGTACATCATCGACGTCACCCCGATCCGCAATACGATCGCGACGCGCATGCGCCAGAGCGTAGCGGAGATTCCGCATGCCTGGACGATGATCGAGGTCGATGTGACGAACCTCGTGCTGCTCCGCAACAAGGTGAAGGACGAGTTCAAGAAGCAGGAAGGCGTGAACCTGACCTATCTGGCTTTCGTGTTGAAGGCGGTCGTCAATGCGATCAAGGATTACCCGATCATGAACTCGGTCTGGGCGGTCGACAAAATCATCGTGAAGCGGGACATCAACATTGCGCTCGCGGTCGGGACCGAAGATTCCGTCATCACGCCGGTCATCAAGAAGGCGGATCAAAAAAATATCGCCGGGCTGGCCAAAGAAATCGACGAGCTGTCGCGCAAGGCGCGCGCCGGGAAGCTGATGCTGGATGACGTGCAGGGCGGGACGATTACGGTGAACAATACGGGATCGTTCGGGTCGATTTTGTCCTATCCGATCATCAACTACCCGCAGGCGGCGAATCTCACGTTCGAATCGATCGTGAAGCGGCCGGTCGTCATTCAGGATATGATTGCGGTGCGTTCCATGGCGAATATGTGTTTGTCGCTGGACCATCGGATTTTGGACGGCGTCATTTGCGGAAGGTTTTTGCAGAGAGTGAAGGAGAATTTGGAAGGGTACACGCTGGATACGAAATTGTATTGATTCGTCAGAGGAACATGCCCGGCTGCACCCGTCGAGACCGACACGTGCAGCCTTGCTGCTTCAGTCTATCATTGCAGGAACATGTCCACCGTGAAGAGAATAACGGAAGAGAACATCGCGATCAACATGACGTAGACCATCGTTTTGACTAACCATTTGGGAAACAACGGCATTCAACTCCTTATTCAGGCCATACTAGTTACATAGGACATCTGTACATATTGTACCTTAATCGAAGGGCAGGAGAAAAGGACATGATTAATCAAAATCGGTTGGTCGAGCAATTTCTCGAGCTTGTGCGCATCGACAGCGAGACGAAGTATGAGCAGGAAATCAGCGCTTACTTGAAGAAGAAGTTCGCTTCCCTCGGCCTGTCCGTGTACGAGGACGATACGGCGGCTGTGACCGGGCACGGATCCGGGAACCTGATTCTGACGCTTCCCGCCTCGGAGGGAGGAGAAGGCATCCCTACGATTTTCTTCACTTGCCATATGGATACCGTGACGCCGGGCAAGGGGATCAAGCCGCAGATCGACTCCGACGGTTATATCCGCAGCGACGGGACGACGATCCTCGGCAGCGACGACAAAGCCGGCGTAGCGGCGATCTTCGAGTCGATCCAAGTGCTGAAGGAGCAGAACATCCGGCACGGCAAAATTCAGTACGTGATTACTGCTGGGGAAGAATCCGGCCTGCTCGGCGCCCGTGCGATGGCGGCGAACCCGCCCAAAGAGCTCGTAGCGGAGTTCGGGTATGCGATCGATTCGAGCGGCCATATCGGAGAAATCGCCGTGGCGGCGCCGTCCCAGTCCAAGATTCACATCACGTTCTATGGCAAAGCCGCACACGCCGGCGTCAATCCCGAGGATGGCATCAGCGCGATTCAGGTCGCGAGCCGTGCCGTCTCCAAAATGCCGTTGGGCCGCATCGACAGCGAGACGACAGCGAACATCGGCCGTTTCGCCGGCGGCGGGGCGACGAATATCGTCTGCGAGCTCGTGGAGCTCGACGCGGAAGCGCGGAGCCTCGTGCCCGACAAGCTGGAGCGCCAAGTCGAAGCGATGCGGCGAGCGAGCGAGGCGGCTGCCGCGGAGATGGGGGCGCGGTGCGAGTTCAAGTCCGAGATCATTTACCCCGGATATAAGTACGATGAGACCGCACCCGTGGTCAAGCTGGCGCTGAAGGCCATTGAAAAGATCGGCCGCAAGGGCTCGACGTTCCACACCGGCGGCGGCAGCGACGCCAACATGTTCAACGGGATGGGCATTCCGACCGTGAACCTCGCGGTTGGCTACGAGTACATTCACACGACGAAGGAACAGATCGCGATCTCGGAGCTGACCGGCGCGGCTGAGCTTGTGGTGGCGATTGTGAAGGAGACGGCGGCGGGGGCTTAGGGACTCGCGGCCAAAAATAGACAGCCGACTCCAATAGGAGTCGGCTGTTGCCATTTCAGAACAATTACATTTCAGCGGGCGGTTCCCAGATGAACCGTCCCGTATGATCGATATAGCGGCTGGTCGTTTCTTTTCCATTCATTATGGACACGCTTGCTATCCCATTTTCGAATGGGTAAGCGTAACGAAAACTCGGTTGAATGACCCAATCGCCCTTCGTGTTGATGTACCCGTTTTTTTTGGCTGCACCCAAACTGCTGGCTGCAGCAACACCTTCACGAAAATAGTCGGCATTTTCAAACTGAGGCGGGATGACCATGGTGCCTTTGGTATCTATGTACCCCCACGCTCCTCCGTCCGGGGTAGCCATTTTTACGGCGGCCAAGCCCTCCGTGAATTCTCTTGCATCCATATATTTCGCCTCTAGAACGAGCTTTCCGCTAGCATCGATAAATCCCCAAGATGACTTGGGATCGGCGCTCGTTTTTACTGGAGCGAGGCCATGACTGAAGGTTCTAGCCTTCAAGTACTGAAACGGAATGACCTGCTTTCCAGTGGTATCAATATACCCCCAGTTTTTTCGATCCTTGGTGACGGCCGCCAATCCTTCGTTGAAACCTTGCGACTGCGTAATATCCCATGCATATTGCTGGGGTATAACTTCCTTGCCCGTTAAATCCACAAATCCGATTTTATATTCGTCCAGATGAGTGTGAATAGTCATGACAGCAGCCATCCCATCATGAAAGGGAGAAGCCAAGCTGTAGGCGATTCCAGTAAGCGCAGTTCCGGTTTTGTCGATAAATAAAGTATTGGCGGACAGCGAGCCGTTCACGATCGAGACTGGAGCAAGGCCTTGAGAGAATGGATAGGCTGCCCTGTATGTGGGCTCCAATGCAACCTTGCCAGATAAGTCGATATAACCATGCAGCCAAGTCTTCTGTTCATGTATACCAATCACCGCCATCCCGTCTGAGAATGGCTCGGCCGCATCATATTGAGGAGAGACTATCATATGTCCCACTCGATCTATATAGCCGTACTTGTTATTAACCTGCACCGGCCATAGCATTTTGGGCGCGGCCGTGGACTGGGTGTTTTTGGCTTCCTCCAGCAGTTTGGTCAATGCCGGGGATGCTTGCATCTCTATGGCAAGCTCTAGAGGTGTCCGATTACTGGAATCCTTGGCCGAAGTTAGTGCCTGTGCATTTAGTAAGGCTGTCACAACTTCGACTTGATTCAGCTGAACGGCTTCATGAAGCGGGTAGTCGCCGGACAAGCTCTTGGAATTCGGGTCTGCCCCGGTTTGAAGCAGATCCGGCACTAAGGCAGGCAGTTTGGCAATCGCTAGCTCCAGTACCGACTGATTAGCAACGTTTGTGTAATTGGCATATGCTCCGAGCTTCAAATAGGCTTTGGCCTGGAGCAAGTCTTGTTTTGCAATGGAAAGGAGTAGCTTCTCCTCAAGAGTTGTTGACACGGCGATGGTCCGGGTAGTGTCATCCCACTCGATGATACCATTGAGACTCTCAACTACAAAACGAAGCGGGATGAATGTATTTCCATCAATAATCACCGGAGCATAGTCCAACGTATAAGGTTTATTGTTGACTTGTGCCTCAAGGCTTCCAATCTGCAGCTTGATGTCAAAATTGGCGTTATGGCCTTCGATAGACTTATAGCTTTCCTCCCAATTAATGATTAATCCCAGCTTCTCGAAAATCGGACGAAACGGCACGAACGTAGTTCCCTCCCTAATGAATGGGGGCAGCTCCATCTTAAGCTGATGTCGATTCACGAACACCTGGATAGGGGCTGCATCTTCCGCATAAATCGGACTGGCGCATAATAGTGTTGCGGTTAGAGCAAGGGCAAGGGCCTTTTTCAACATAGCTGCAACTCCTTTCATTTCCAACTACTTCGCGCATGGGATTCGACAGAAATCGTCAGAATTCCTTCTTTATTTGTATTTTTCTGATTTGGTGAAGGATTTTTATGGGAAATGCAGAAGAATAAGACGAGCAGTATGGACTGTATAAGATAGGCATAAAGAACCAGATGAATTGAAAAGGCAAACTCGTCGAAAGGCGAGGACGCAAAGCCACGGGCCTAATCCTGAAAGAAGCTGGAATGGTCGCCGGGTTGCCGAGTTTGTTTGGTTTTTTGCTGTATTAATAGGTGAATTCATTAAGAAGGGGCGAATTATCAATGGGTAAGCAATGGAGATTTAAATTCGGTGCAGCCTGTATGGCTTTAACGTTAATGGTTAGTGCCGGATTCGGAGGCATAGGGATCGGGCATGCAGAGGCCGAGGGGGCCCGGCTTACTGAGGAGTTGGATCAAGTTTTGCCTTTCCAGCTGTATAAGTATGGTAAGCCGATACAGAATCAGGCCATTCTCCGAACAGACGGTGCCTACGTATGGAAATGGATGAACCGAGGAAACGGGTTGCAAGGATTGATGACCGACGGGAAAGGGACTTTCTATTATTACGATGACAGCAATATTGTGCATGCTGTGAACAGCGAAAATGAGGAATTATGGATGTCGGAGCCATTCCAAAGTAAAATCATCAGGATGAATCTTTCTGGTAATGGGAATATCATTGTACAAATATCCGGAAATAACTCGACATTCAGAGTTATAGATTCCAAGATGGAGCCTGTTACGACGAAACAACTCGTCCTTCTCAATCGTTTCGGTCAAATCCTGCTTGATCAGACGGTTTTAGAGCCACCTACTTTATCGACAATGCCTGCTTTTGTCGGAGACCAAATCGTTGCCCTTACGGAGGCAGGAGTCGTCAGTTATGACCGGGAGGGTCGAATCCAGTGGAAGTACACAGACCGAATCAAGTTCGAAGGCAGTGGCCAAAGTATCAGAACGAATTTGCTCAGTATTAGGGTATATCCTAGCATTCAGATGGCGGCTCTGTTAACCACGGACGGGGAGTATATCACGATCGATCTCCAAAACGGCAAGCTTCGATCGGTTGAAAAAGCAACGGAACAAACTCTCCGCTATAAGGGAACGAACCGTGTTGTCATTCAGAATGACAAGGGATTGTATTTGGACGGGGAGAAGTGGCTCACCGAAAGCGAGCTGCTGGCTGCATTCGACTCGAGAGCAGCAGTCCCTGCATCAACTGTGCGCAGTATAAACATGCCCGGGGGAAGCTATTCCGTAGTCCCCCAGGAAAACGCTCTTGTTGTGCGGGATTTAGAGGGACAAGTTCGCTACACATACACCTTCCCAGACACGCGATTCACAGTTCCTCGCAATCTAGTATGGAATGAGTCAGGTGATGCCTATTTTAGCGATAGCGGCGGCAATCTTTATGGCCTGGACGCGGAAGGGAACGAGCAATTCCGTTTTATTCGCAACGAGAACAACCTTACGGTCAGTACGCTGGCTCCAGCTCCGGATGGGGGAGTTCTGGGTATTATGGACGGAGTTGGGTTATTCCGTATCTCCCCTGCGGGGATTGGCATTCAAGTGAATGGGGAAGATGTCGCGTTCACCCAGTCACCCTATATTCATGGAGGTACAACGATGGTTCCGTTTCGTCCGGTGTTTGAGAAGTTGGGACTCGATGTGGGCTGGGATGAATGGACCCAGACCGTTCGGGGCACTAAGGCAGGAGTTGACATCCGTTTGCAATTAGGGAGTACGGAAGCGACGGTGGATAATCAACGCACGGAGCTGTCAGTCGCTCCCATGTTGCGGGATGGAACGACATTCGTACCACTTCGCTTCATTGGAGAAGCTCTTCATCTGCAAGTGGAGTGGGACGGCGTGGAGCGTCAGGTGCGGATCGGCAAACCGGATGTGTTGGCTCAGCAGCTTATCGTCCGCTTCCTGAAGCATCTAAGACAAGGGGACGAGCATAAGGCGACGCAAGACTTGTTGGATTCGAGCCGACCTATCGCCGTTCGTGTTCCAGTGCTAGCGCCTTACTTCATAAACACACAATGGAGAAGCGACATTCAATCGATATCGGCGACCTTACAGCCTGACGGCTCCTACTTGGTGAAGACCAGTCAGCGGGACCGGAGTTTCGGCAACAACCTGATCAAGGATATTTTTCAGAACCATTGGTATCAGGTGAAATGGTCGGAACGTGGCGGATGGAAGCTGGACAATTCGGATTTGTTCCAGCGGGGGACGCTGTTTTAGACTGTTGCAGACATAATTAACTGTTGCGCCTGCTACTCTGTTAGTAGAGAGGGGGTGCGGAAATGACCATCATGTGGGCAATAGGGACTGTTGTGACCGTCGAAGAGAATCATCCAGGAGTCCAGGAGCTTCAAGTGCAGATGAGCAACGGGAATTTGGAAGGGGCGGTGCATTTTCCTGGGGAGACGGGGATGATTCGAGTACGAGCGGGAGTTCGAGTTGTACTGAATGTCACTGCGGAGAGGCTGAAGCTGGGCAGCGGCGGAATGCACTTCGTTCACCACGTGCTGGAGCATAAGGGAATGGTTGAACTAGATACCATACCGCAGGCAGAAGGCCACATCATGAAGCTGCGGTATACGCCGCAGCAGCGGGCGGTGCTCGCTGTAGAAGAGGCGGCCAGCCCGCACCACGAGCTGTTCCGGGGCCGGCCTCAGCTGGACGGCCTGCCCGTGCTGATCGGCGAGCTGCACAGCATGCTGCCGATCGCCTGCGCTTGGCTGATGGCCGAGCGCGGCACTGGCGTTGGCGTTGGTGGCCTCCGGCTCTCCTACGTCATGACGGACGGCGGCGCGCTGCCGCTCGCTTACAGCCGGCATGCCGCCGCGCTGACCGCCTGCGGCTGGCTCGCCGGCACGGTCACGTACGGCCACGCCTACGGCGGCACCCATGAAGCCGTGAACAAGTTCACGGCGCTGCTCACCGCCCGGCACGTGCACCGGGCGGACATCGCGATCGCGACGATGGGTCCCGGCATCGTCGGCACGGGCACCCGTCTCGGCCACACGGCGACCGAGACGGCCGAGCTCGTGCACGCCACGCTGGCGCTCGGTGGGCGGGCGATCGTCGTGCCGCGGCTCGGCTTCGCGGACGCGCGGGAGCGGCATCGCGGGCTCTGCGCGCACACGCTGGCGGCGCTCGGCGACCTGTGCCTCGCGCCGGCGACGCTGCCGCTTCCAGCGGAGCTGCCGCCGGAAGCGCGCGCCTGCATCCACCGCCAAATCGCCGAGGCGGATTTGGCGAGCATGCATTACATCCCCGTCGTCCCGGGGATGGATCCTGTCGCCATCGCGCAGCGGATGGCGGCCTATCCCCTCCCCATCACCACGATGGGGAGGCGGTTCGAGGACGACCCGGCCTACTGGGCCGGGGTTTGCGCGGCGGCGGAGTATGCCCGGCTCCTCCTCGAGACCGAGCAGGCGCTGAACCTCGCGCCTGATGGCAAGGAGGGCGGCACCTCTTATACTGGAGCATAGCAGGATTTGACAACGGATCCTCCTACTACTCATGAAAAAAGCAGGTGCCACCTCATGGTAAAAACGAACAACAACAAAACCCTCATCCTGATCGGGCTCCTCCTCGGACTCGTGTTCTCGGAATTGGATCAGACGGTCGTCTCGACCGCGCTGCCTACGATTATCCGGGACCTTCACGGCTTGTCGCTCTTCGGATGGGTAGCCGGCATCTACATGCTGGCGATTACGATCTTCATGCCGATCTTCGGCAAATTGGCCGACCTGTACGGCCGCAAGCGCATCTATATGAGCTGTGTCGCCTTGTTCATGCTGGGCTCCGTCATTTGCGGCTTCGCCGACTCGATGACGGTGCTGCTCGTCGGTCGAGGCATCCAGGGTATCGGCGCCGGCGGACTCATGCCGCTCGCGATGATCATCATCGGGGACACGTTCCCGCTGGAGCAGCGGGCCAAGGTGCAGAGCATGGTTGGGCCCATGCTGATTTTGCCGCAGCTGCTCGGCCCCACCGTAGGCGGGTATTTCGTCAGCCATATCAATTGGCATTGGATTTTCCTGATCAATCTCCCGGTTGGCCTGATCGCGGCGCTGATCGTAGGCAAGGGCCTGCGCGAATCCGTCGCCGAGGAGAAGAAAACGATCGATTGGGCCGGAGCGTCGATGCTCGTGCTGTCGATCCTCTCCTTGCTGCTCGCTCCCGTGCTGATCGATGTGGCCGATTATACTTGGTCCTCGCCTGTCGTCATCGGACTGCTCGTCCTATCGGCCCTCCTGATCGCCTTGTTCATCCGCATCGAGCTTAAGGCGAAGGAGCCGATCATCCCGCTTCAACTGTTCCGCCATCGCTCCGTGGTCGTTCTGTCGTTCATCGTGTTCGTGACGATGCTCGGCGTCATGGGGGGCATGTCCGGTTTCCCGTTCTTTGCTCAAAATGTGATGGGCTTATCGCCGACCGCCTCGGGGTACTTGTCGCTCGGCTTCATGGCAGGCGCGATCCCGGCGAGCATCGTGTGCGGCTTCCTGATCACGAAGGTGCCCTACAAGCGGTTGTTCCTAGTATCGTTCGCTCTTCCGATCGTCGCCTATTTCCTGCTGTCGCGAATCGACGTTGGGACGACGGTACTGTATATCCTTATCGCGTTCTTCATTATGGGACTGGGGATCGGCGTGTTGTTCGGCAGCGACAATCTGATCGTACAAGAATCGGTGGCGAAAGAGCACGCCGGCGTCGGCATTGCGACCGTACAGCTGTTCCAATCGCTAGGGGCCACGCTCGGATTCAGCATCTTCGGCAGCCTCCTCTCGCGGAACATTCATTCGGGCATCACCGATTTGTCCGGTGAATTCCCGGAGGGCACGTCGGAGACGATCATCAACGGCGGGATGCCGGCTGGTTTGTCTTCGGAGCTGACGCTGCAGATCAAGAGCGTCTTCGCGGAAGCGTTCCAGCACATGTTCCTGATCGGCGTGTTCTTCGCGATCGCTGCGTTCGTCATTTGCTGGTTCCTGCGGAAGGAAGTGCTGGCCACCCGCCAGGAAGCGCAGGAGGCTGTAGCGGTTCAAGCTTAACCTTCCGTATGGCCGCCTAGTCGAGAAGATCGATTAGGTGGCTTTTTTGCGTCAAAGGACTTTAGTGAAGTGCAACCCTTCACTAACCCTCATTGCCATGGCTTCTACGGATTGTTACAATAAATACGAACAAGAATTCGCTTTTGGGAGGCGCGGTGCGATGTCCGAAGGAAAGGATAAGATTGGGCAAAAACGGGAGCAAGACAAATTCTTGATCCGGGAACAACCCTACACGTACGAGGACTATGCAGCACTGCCCGATACCGAAAACGCGCGTTACGAGTTGGCAGACGGCAGGCTAGAATTGATGTCGAGTCCGACGCCGCTGCATCAGTCGGTGATTTTGCAGCTCGTCTTTGCGGTTAAGCAAACTTGCGGGAAAGAGTACATTTTGTTGCAAGACGTAGATCTTCTAATCTCCCATACCGAAGTTCGCAGGCCCGATCTCTCAATCATCCGAAAAAACCGCAAAGAGATCATTACCAAGCAGGGGATTACCGCTACTCCCGACATCGTGATCGAGATTCTATCACCTTCTTCCGCCAAGACGGATAAAATCAGCAAAGCTAAGTCATATGCCGGCTTCCTTGTTCCGGAATATTGGATCATTGATCCGCTCAATGGAATATTGGAGCAACATGTTCTGGACGGCAACAAAAAATATCGACTGGTGAACTTGTTCAAAGAAGACGAAGGGATAGAATCGGACCAATTGCCCTGTGCGACATTTACGATGAATGAATTGCTAAGCGAGGCTTCTGAGCTGTCGCTTGAATAACGAGCTAAGAAAGCTGGACGTGGGGTTCGGCGAGGTGTACGATATTACGGGAGTGCCGCAAGGCAAAATCCGTTATTGCGAGGAAAAGGGTATGTTTCGCAGAGCGCGGAGAAGAGCGAAGCTAGGCCCCAAAAGGTTCCACTACCCAGGCCCGGCACCTAGCCGTCCCGCCTATTAGGCTCGTCCCGCACTACCGCTTCCGCCGACGCTCAATCGGATGGGACAGTCCAGCAAGCAACGACGCGAGCGTCCGCTCTCCGCTTGGAGTGTCTTTCGCCAGCTTGCGCAAGTAATGCCGCACTTCCCAGCCCTTGCCTACGATACGAATCTGGTCTTGCGTCAAATAGGTCTTCATGATCTTGTCCCCTCTCTTAATCTTGCAATCGGTTAGTTATAGTCCAACGTATGCGAGAATTGGACAAGTTATGCGCAGTCAACTATGATTAGTCCCAACCCACTTAGGAGATGAACCTGATGAATGACAAGTATAAAGAAACTACGATCGGAACCGAACCGATCTTCCAGGGAAGAGTCATCTCCCTGCAGGTGGATACGGTAGCTTTGCCGAACGGTGAGACGGCGAAGCGGGAGATCGTGAAGCATCCCGGAGCGGTGGCCGTGCTGGCGATCCATGAGGGCCGCATGATCGTCGTGGAGCAGTACCGCAAGCCGCTCGAGCGGAGCTTGGTCGAGATCCCGGCTGGCAAGCTCGAGCCGGGCGAGGATCCGCTCGAAGCCGCGAAGCGCGAGCTGGAGGAGGAGACCGGCTTCCGCTGCGACACGCTGAAGCCGATCTTCTCCTTCTACACGTCCCCGGGCTTCGCGGACGAGATCCTGCACGTGTACTTCGCCGAGCAGCTTGTGCCGGGCGAGGTGCGCTTAGACGAGGACGAGTTCCTCGACATCGAATTTCTCACGCTGGAGGCGGCGCAACAATACATCGCGGAAGGCCGCATCCGCGATGCGAAGACGGTGGCTGCCGTGTACGCTTGGCAGGCGTATCAATTGACGGGACGCATCTAATATGGCGGCCTCCGATAACACCAACAATACCGCGAACTCAACCCGCAACTACTTCGCGGACTTGCATATCCATATCGGCCGCACCGAATCGGGACAGCCGGTCAAAATCAGCGGCAGCAAAGACTTGACGTTCTATAACATCGCCCGTGAGGCGTCCGAGCGGAAGGGCATCGAGATCGTCGGCATCATCGACTGCCAGTCGCCGGCCGTCCAGCAAGAGATCGAGGACTATCTCGACAAGGGAGAGATGGAGGAGCGGCCCGGAGGCGGCATCCGATACCGGGAGACGACGGTACTGCTAGGAAGCGAGATCGAGGTGAAGGATCCCGGACACGGGGCCGCTCACCTGCTCGCGTATATGCCGACGCTGGAGGCGATGCGGCAGTTCACGCGCTGGATGGCCGGCCGCATGAAGAACGTCGGACTCAGCTCCCAGCGCATCTACGTGACGGCACGCGAGCTGCAGCGCGAAGTCGTGGACCGGGGCGGCCTTCTGATCCCGGCGCACGTGTTCACGCCCTACAAAAGCGTCTACGGCAGCGCCGCCTCCCGCATGGCGGACCTGCTCGACATGCAGCACGTCGCCGCCGTGGAGCTCGGGCTCAGCGCCGACACGGAGATGGCGAGCCGGATCTCGGAGCTCGACACTCTGCCGTTCGTGACAAATTCGGACGCTCACTCGCTAGCCAAGATCGGCCGCGAGTACAACGTATTCGGCTTGAACGAGCCGACATTCGACGAGTTCCGACTAGCGCTCACCGGACAGCAAGGGCGTGGCATCGTAGCCAATTATGGGCTGAACCCGCATCTCGGCAAGTATCACCGCACCTACTGCGCCTCCTGTGAGACGGTTCTGGACGCCCGGCATCCTCACGGGGAGCGGTGTCCGCTCTGCGGGCACACGAAGTTCGTGCGCGGGGTCATGGACCGCATCCTGGATATCGCCGACCGTCAGGAGCCCGTAATCTCTCCGAACCGGCCGCCTTACCAGTACCAAGTGCCGCTGGAGTTTCTGCCGGGCCTCGGACCGAAGAAGCTGAATGCGTTGCTCGACCGCTTCGGCACCGAGATGAACATCCTGCATCGCGTGCCCGAGCCGGAGCTCATCGAGGCGGCGGGTCCCGACATCGCCCGACTCATTCTGCTCGCCCGCACCCGTCAATTAGCAGTCGAAGCCGGTGGCGGAGGACGCTACGGCAAGGTGGCGGCGAAAACGACGGACCCGAGTCTCCCCTGAGCCAATTTCCCGAAGCTGCAGCAGCACGAACGCCAGCATGTCCGCTTTTCTACGATGGCTCAGTCATAGTTTCCCCGCTAGTTTCATATACCTGCTAAGAGGGTGAAATTGGGTATAAAGGAGACTGAACATGAGCTGGAACAACCGGATGCGCTCGGATCTGAAGGAACATTTGTCGCTGTACGTCTTCGTCTCCGTCTTGCTCGTCATGGGGGTCGTGTTCGGGGCTTTGATGGTGAACGCCTTGTCGGCGGAGCAGAAGCAGGAGCTGAGCCGCCACCTGAGCAGCTTCGTGCAGATGATCAACCAAGGGACGGATATGGGGGGCCAAGCCTCGTTCAAACAAGCGTTCTTCATGCATCTGAAGTGGATCCTGCTCATCTGGATGCTGGGTTTGTCGATCGTCGGCCTGCCGTTTATATTTTTGCTCGATTTTCTGAAAGGCGTGCTGGTGGGCTTCTCCGTCGGGGTGCTGGTGGGGGAGATGTCCTGGAAGGGCATGCTGTTCGCGCTCGTCTCGGTCGCTCCGCAGAATCTGATCATCATCCCGGCCATTATGGTGTGCAGCGTGTCGGCGATCTCGTTCTCCATCTACTTGATCAAGAACCGGTTCCTGCAGAAGAAAGGCGCCCTCTACCAGCCGTTCGTCCGGTTCTCGTCGGTGACGCTCGGCATGATCGCGCTCCTGTTCGGGGTGTCTCTGTTCGAGGCTTACTTGTCCCCCGCGCTTATGCAGTGGGTGACCCCCATGCTGAGCGCTCTTGCGGAATAGGCCAAATCCTCCTATAATGAAAGCATGCTCGAAAACCGGCCACAATGCTCTAAGGGGGAGGAGTATGGAAGCACGAATCGATAAAATCAAGCAGCAGCTGCAATCCCAGGGCTACAAGCTGACACCCCAGCGCGAAGCGACGGTTCGAGTGTTGCTTGAGAACGAAGAGGACCACCTCAGCGCAGAAGACGTGTTCATGCTCGTCAAGGACAAGGCCCCGGAGATCGGCCTCGCGACCGTCTATCGGACGTTGGAGCTGCTTAGCGAACTGCACGTAGTGGAGAAGATGAACTTTGGTGACGGTGTCGCCCGGTATGATCTTCGCAATGACAGCGCCCACCACCACCATCATCACTTGATTTGCGTCCAATGCGGCGCCGTGGATGAGATTATGGAGGACTGGCTGGGACCGCTGGAGGAACGGCTCGCGACGGAGTATAACTTCCGTGTGCTGGACCATCGATTGGATTTCCAAGGCATCTGTCATCGCTGCAACGAGAAGAGCAACCCGGAGCAAGATTGACAGGACGCCCGGTATATGTGGAACCGAAAGCCTTATTCCCGAAGCACCGGGGATAAGGCTTTTTTGCATGACGGCCAAGAAGTAAAAGTCCTCCATTTTCGGGGAGCAGCATAATATTCCTGCCGGAAGAGAACCTAGAACCGTGGAGCGAACGCTTGCGCCGACGCATAGGATGCAGCAAGCGAGAACATGGCTTCCTACCAGGTATGAGAGAGGTGGCGCATGGGATGGACAGGACGAATCGTTATGTCATCGGGGTGCCGAAAGAGATCAAGAACAACGAGAACCGGGTCGCGCTGACGCCGGCCGGGGCCCACATGTTGACGCTCGCCGGCCATGAGGTCGTCGTGGAGCGGCTGGCCGGCACCGGCAGCGGATTTCTCGATGAAGAATACGCCCAAGCGGGAGCGGTCATCTCGGAAACGGCGGCCGACGTATGGGGACGCGCGGATATGATCATAAAAGTCAAGGAGCCGATCGCGGAGGAGTTCGAATATTTCCGGGAAGGGCAGCTGCTGTTTACGTATCTGCACTTGGCGGCGGCGCCGACACTGGCGGGCGAGCTGGTGCGGCGCGGAGTCACCGGGATCGCCTATGAGACGATTCAGGCGGCGAACGGCAGCTTGCCGCTGCTTACTCCGATGAGCGAGGTCGCGGGCCGGATGGCGGTGCAGGTGGGTGCGCAGTTCCTGGAGAAGCCCTATGGGGGGCGCGGCATTTTGCTCGGTGGGGTGCCCGGGGTACCGCCAGGTGTAGTAGTCATTCTCGGCGGTGGCATCGTCGGCACGAATGCGGCCAAGATGGCGCTCGGGCTCGGAGCCGACGTCGTCATCGTGGAGCGGAGCGCCGACCGGATGCGGGCGATCGACGATATATTCGGCGGACGGGTGAGAACGCTCATGTCCAACTCGCTGAACATCGCGAATGCGGTCCAGAAGGCCGATCTGCTCATCGGCGCGGTGCTCATCCCAGGCGCACGTGCGCCGAAGCTCGTCACAGAGGCGATGGTCAGCCAGATGAAGAAGGGTGCGGTCATCGTGGACGTGGCGGTCGACCAGGGCGGCACGATCGAGACCGTGGACCGAGTGACGACGCACAGCGATCCGACGTATGAGAAGCATGGCGTGATCCACTACGCGGTCGCGAATATGCCGGGGGCGGTGCCGCGTACGTCGACGTTTGCCTTGACCAATGTGACGTTCGGGTATGCGCTGGAGCTCGCGAACAAAGGCTTCGACCGCGCGGTGCAAGACAACGTGTCGCTGCGCTCGGGCGTCAATACGTTCGGCGGCCATGTGACGCACCCGGCTGTCGCCGAAGCGGTTGGGCTGCCGTATCACCCGCTTCCGGTCTAGCAATCAGCGTTAATCAATCCCGGAGGCCCCGCAAAGTATCAGGAGTTATCTGCGAAGGCACACTTCACTTTGTAGGGTTACGAGCATATTACGGCTAGTCCGAACATACGCTTACCCTAGACTGGACGAACCGGGACAAGGAGGGAACGAGGATGATCTTATCCGTACGCAAATGGATGACCAGGCTGAAGTTCACGCTGCTGTTTTTAGTGCTGACCTTGGCGGTTTATTATGTATTCCAATGGATATCGGCCTGGATCGAGCCTGCGGGACGGTACAAGGAGCCCACGGGCAAGGCCGTCAAAGTGTTCCAGCACGAAACCGGCTACGGCGATTCCTCGACCTCCTTGGCCGACCGGTTGATGTTCTTTTATTGGTACGGAGAGTAAGGCCCCACTTCCGAACGCAAGCAGGAGTTTGCCCTCTCGATGTGGAACGTATAGAGTGCAGACACTATGGCTACGGAAGGATCGGATCTCGATGAAGCAGCAAGTGCTCCCTTTCATTCACTATTTGACCGTCGAGAAAAGACTGGCCCGCAATACGCTCGAATCGTATGAGCGAGACTTGATGAAGTACATGGACTATTTGAGCGAAACCGGTGTGCCCTCGGCGCTGCAGGCGACCCAGACGAACATCCAGCTGTATGTCCAGCAGCTTCGCGGACAAGGCCGTGCAATCGCTTCCGTCTCGAGGAGCCTCGTCTCGCTGCGGTCGTTCTACCATTACTTGTATCGCGAACGGCTGATCCCGGCCGATCCGACGATCGGGCTGGAGGCGCCGAAGACGCAGAAGAAGCTTCCGCGCGTCATTACGGTACAGGACGTGGAGGCGCTGCTCGAGTCGCCGGATACGAAGACGCCGTCCGGCATTCGGGACAAGGCGATGCTGGAGCTGCTCTATGCGACCGGGATTCGCG
>NZ_JBJGED010000039.1:0-68006 GCF_045062745.1 Paenibacillus sp. HJGM_3 | reverse complement strand
AAGCCGGTCAGCAAAGCGCAGATCATGGACGAGCTCTGGTACGGCCGAGATGCGCAGCGGACCCAAGTCAATCTCCATACGACGGTCTACCAGCTTCGCAAGGATCTGGAGGCCGGGGGGTTGTCCGATCTCATCGGGCAGACGAAGCAGGCCGGAGGCAGCTATCGCCTGCATTGGTCCGTGTCGTTCGACGATGTCGCCGCTTACGAGGAGCAAGTTCGCTTGTTCCGGCTCACACGCTCCGTCACGTATGCGCTCCAAGCGGTGCAGCTCTACGGCGCGGGCTATCTGGCGGGAAGCGGCTATGTATGGGCGGCTCCTCGGCAGGCAGAGCTGGAGCTCGGCTACGTAGACCTGCTGGAAGCGATCGTCGACATCTACGTGCGGCAGCAGCGCTACGAGATCGCGCTCGGCCCGCTGCGGAAGTGGGCCGAGCTGAATCCGCTCAGCGGGCGGCTTCACGCCAAGATGATCGCGCTCTTGCTGCTCTTGGACCGGGTGGCGGACGCGAGGGCTTACCACGAGCTTGCGCAGGAGCTGCTAGAAGAGTCCGAGCAGGCTGCAGAGCTCGAATACGACACGATCGCTGCCGATCCGACCCTGGCATTCTCCTGACAAGCACACTGGGCGTTTCAGACGTCCCCATACTTCTTCTTGTAATGGCTGAGCGCAAGAAGCGGCCAAATGTACCGATAGCTGTGATAGCGGATATAAAAGTTGCCAGGCATGCCCGCACCCGTCGGGTAATCGGACAGCCAGTTCTCTTCATGCAAGGAAGCGATTAATCGGTGAATGCCTCTCCGCATCGCTGCAGTAGGTTCGGGATGGACCGCGATGAGGGCGTCGAGCGCCCAAGCGGTCTGGGAAGGGGTGCTTCCCCGGAGCGCCACATAGCGCCTCAATCGGTCGCTTCTGCAGGACTCCCCCCATCCCCCATCCGGATTTTGGATCCGCAGCAGCCACTCCGTCCCTTTCCGGACCGTCTCGTGATCGGAAGAGACGCCCACCGCCATCAAGCCCGTAAGCGCGGCCCATGTTCCATAGATGTAGCAGATGCCCCATCTTCCATACCAGGAACCGTTCGCTTCCTGATGGTCCATCAGCCACCGGGCTCCGCGTTCGATGAACGCGTGCCTCGTGGTCAACCCCTCGAAATTCCCCAAATATTCCAAGGCGCGTCCGGTCAAATCCGCCGACGAAGGATCGATCGCCGCCGAAGCGCCGTCCATCGTGAGCCATGCGAGCATCTGGTTGTCTACGTTTTTCTCGAACGCCGGCCAGCCGCCGTCATCGTTTTGCATGGAGATGACCCATTGCAGACCGCGATTCCAAGCTTCCTGAACCTTCGCATCCGTCTGGGCGGACCGCTTGACGGCGCGCAAGGCGGCGGTCGTGTCGTCCACATCCGGATTGATCGTATTGCTCGGGGAGAAGCCCCATCCTCCGGGGGGAATCCCAGGATTATGGATCGTCCAATCCCCGGGCTTATGCTGCTGTTTGGCCAGCAAATAGGCCTCAGCCCGCCTCAACGGCTCATGGTCTTCACGGACCCCGGCCTCCTGCAGCGCATATGCGAGCAAGGCCGTGTCCCAGATCGTAGAGGGCGAGTTCTGAATGGTCGTGTGACGGCCCGTCGTGCAAGCCATCTTGGTTAGGCCTTCCACCGCATGCGCGATCAGCGGATGCTGCCGCTCATACCCGAGGGCGAGCAGGGCGAAAATCATCATAATCGTGCTGCTGGCATAGCTGTACAACGTTCCATCCGATTCGATCCGCTCGAGCATGAACTGCTCGGCCTTCTTAGTCGCCGCTTCGTGAATGCCTTCGGCAGAGCCGATCAGCCGGCTTCGTCCCGATCGGATCCGGCCCAGCATCGCCTGATATTCCCCGGACAGCAGCTCTTCGGGATCGTTCCGGTTGACCGACCAAGTCCCATCCCGCGTCTCCAATAACTCGTTTAAGTCGGGAGTATGTTCGGTGCTAATGGAGAATTGGCGATGCGCCGCGATCAGCATAGGCACTAGGTGGACCCGGCCATACCCGGAAAAATCGAATACATTGATCGGAGATGAGGCGGGGAAGAGGATAATCTCGAGCGGGATCATGGAGAGGGCCGCCGGCCATGCGCTCTGTCCGGTAGCGGCGAGGATGACTCGGGTCAAATGACTCGTCACTTGGCCGAGCCCTCCCTTGGATTGGATGAAGCTCCGGGCCCGCTGAATGGGTTCGTCCGTTCTTTGGCTGTAACCGGAGTAGAGCAGCGCATAATACGCTTCCACGGAAGCGGACAAGTTCCCTTCCTCTTCGTCGGCGTACAATCGCCAGCCGCCATCAGGCTGCTGCGCGGCCAGAATGCGGTCGTGCAGCTGCCGGATCAGCGTCTCGTTGTGAATTTCCAGCGAACGGAGCAGAATGATTACGCTCGTATCCGTTGCAATTCCGTTGTCAAAGCAGTAATACCAAGCTCCATCGGGTTTCTGCCGTCTCAGTAGAGTCGTCTTCAGTTGCTCGATGGCCGCATTCAGCTCACTTAACCGATTGGGCATGCCATGGGTGCCTCCCTGCCGTTTATACCCATTGTATGAGCGGCGGTCGGGGGAAATGTGGCGAATCGGCGCCATATCCGTTAACCGGAGCGTTTGAACTGACTGTTGTACAGCTCATAATAGAAGCCCCTCTGCGCCAGCAGCTCGTCGTGCGTGCCCCGTTCGGCGATGCCGCCATCGCGAATGACGAGGATTTGGTCGGCCTCGCGGATCGTACTGAGCCGGTGCGCGATGACGAAGCTGGTGCGTCCTCGCATCAGCGTTCGCATCCCGGCCTGAATGTGCATCTCCGTGCGGGTGTCGATGCTGCTGGTCGCCTCGTCGAGGATGAGTATGGCCGGATCGGCGAGCACCGCCCGGGCGATCGTCAGCAGCTGGCGCTGGCCTTGGCTCAGGTTGCTGCCGCCGGTCGCGAGCAACGTGTCGTAGCGGTGCGGCAGCTTCTGGATGAAGCTGTGGGCGTTCGCCAGCTTGGCCGCCGCGACGATCTCCTCCTCGGTCGCGTCCAGCCGGCCGTAGCGGATGTTCTCGCGAACCGTGTCGGAGAACACATAGGCGTCCTGCAGCACGATGCCCAGCTGGCTGCGCAGTCCGTCCTTGTCCAGCTGCCGGATGTCCGTGCCGTCGATCGTGACGAACCCAGACCCGATCTCATAGAAACGTGTCAGCAGGTTGATGATCGTCGTCTTGCCCGCTCCGGTCGGACCCACGAGTGCGATCATCTGCCCCGGCCGCGCGACGAGCGACACGTCGGTCAGAATCGGGACGTCTTCCTTATAGCGGAAGGAGACGCGGTCGAACACGACCTCGCCTTTCAAGTCTCGCAAACGCCCCGTTACGGCCGTCGTGTCCGACACATCCGCCTTGTCATACTCCGTCTCCGTGTCGAGGATCTCGAACACGCGCTCCGCGCCGGCCACGGCGGACTGTACGAGGTTGAACTGGTTCGCCAGGTCGCTCAGCGGCCGCTGGAACTGCTTCGAATAGTTGAGGAACGCCACGATGACGCCTACCGTCGTCCAGCTGTGGAAAGCCATCCAACCCCCGACTGCGGCGATCAGCGCGAAGCTGGCGTTGTTCAGCACGTTCATGACCGGACCTACGGTGCCGGAATAGATCTGGGCCCGGATGCTCGACTGGGTCAGCTTCCAGTTGATCTCTCCGAATTGCTCTTCCGCGAGCCTCTCTCTCCGGTATACCTGCACGACCTTCTGCCCGGAGACCGTTTCCTCGATGAAGCCGTTCAGCTCGCCGAGGTTTGCCTGCTGCCGTCCGAAGTGCTGACGTGTCCGGGCGGCGACGGTCTTCGTGAAGAGCATGACGAGCGGGATCGTCACCATGCTGAGCAAGGTCAGCCAGACGTTCATGTACAGCATGATCGCGAGCGACCCTGTCAGCGACAGTACGCTCGAGAGGAGCTGCGTGACGCTCGAGTTCAGCGTACCGGACACGTTCTCGATGTCGTTCGTAGTCCGGCTCATAAGCTCCCCGTGCGTCTTGCTGTCGAAGAACCGGAGCGGGAGCAGCTGCAGCCGGGCGAAGATGTCCCGGCGCATCGCCTGTACCGACTGCTGGGCCACCCGAACCATGACCTGCTGCTGCAGCCAGGCCGTCAGAGCGGTCCCCGCATAGACCGCGAGCAGCAACGCACCTAGGCCGACCAGCCCTTCATAGTTCCCGGGGATAATATATGCGTCGACGGCGTGACCCAGCAAATAAGGGGCCGCCAGCGACAGCAGCGTGGTGATCGTCGTGGACATAAGCACCGCGATCAGACCGCTTCGGTAAGCACGAATGTAAGCCCAAATGCGCCGGATCGTCCGGATCGTGTTCTTCGGCTTCGCCTTCTGGACCGGCATGCCGCCCCGGGCTCCGCCGCCGCGCATACTCAGGTCGAGCGCTTCGACCGAAGCCGGCTTTTGGGATGGCGCCGCATTAGCCATAGCTGGGTTCCTCCTTTCCGAGCTGGGATCGATAGATGTCCTGATACAGCTCACAAGAAGCGAGCAGCTCCGAGTGCGTGCCCTCCGCCACCAGCCGACCCTCGTCCAGCACTAGAATCTTGTCGGCGTCCAGGACGGAAGAGATCCGCTGCGCGACGAGGAAGCTCGTGCGCCCCTGCATGAGCCGCGCCAGCGCAGCCTGAATGCGCGACTCCGTCCCCATGTCGATGGCGCTCGTACTGTCGTCGAGGATTAGGATGTCGGGCTGCATGATGAGCGCCCGGGCGATCGAGATCCGCTGCTTCTGCCCGCCGGACAAGTTGATGCCCCGCTGCCCGAGCCGGGTATCGTAGCCCTCCGGCATCGCCGCGATGAACTCATGCGCCTGCGCGGCTTGCGCAGCGGCGATCACCTCTTCGTCCGACGCCTCCGGCTTGCCGAAGCGGATATTGTCCCGGATCGATCCGGTGAACAGGATCGATTCCTGCAGCACGATGCCGATCCGCCTGCGGAGCGCTTGCAGCTCATAGTCGCGGACATCGCGGCCGTCGATCAGCACGCGGCCTCGCGAGGCGTCGTACAGGCGCGGAATAAGGCCGACGAGCGACGTTTTGCCGGAGCCCGTCGCGCCGATGATCGCCACATTCTGTCCCGGCCGAACGCTGAAGCTCAATTCCCGCAGCACGGCTTGGTCTCCGTGTCCATAGGCGAAGGTGACCCGGTCGAACGTGACTTCGCCCTTCCCTTCACCCGTTCCTTCACCCGTCCATTCCCCTGCGGCCACTGGCCCGCCAACCAGCTCCGGACCCGCCGCACTAACAATGTCCGGCTCGGTCGCCATCACTTCTTGGATACGGTCCGCCGATACTTTGGCACTGGAGATCCGCACGAGCATCATCGCAACGGAAGAGACCGAGAACAGCACCTGCGTCACGTAGTTGATGAACGCGACCAGCCGGCCCACATCGAACGAGCCGTCGATCGCCTGCCTCCCTCCGAGGAGAAGAACCGTGACGATACATACATTCAGGATCATCGTCAAGATCGGCATGTTCACGGCGACTAGCCGCTGCGCCTTGATGGCAACGTCCGTATAATCCGCATTGGCGCGGCCGAAGCGGTCGTTCTCATACGTTTGGCGCACGAACGCCTTGGCCACCCGAATGCCGGAGAAGTTCTCCTGCAGCACCGTGTTCACCCTATCCATCCTCATCTGGACGGTGGAGAACAGCGGAAGCGTCTTGCGGATGAGGAGGAACATGACGGCGAACAGGAGCGGGACGGCAATCGCCAGAATGGCGGCGAGCTTCGGGCTGAGGATGACCGCCATCACGATGCTGCCGATCGCGAGCAGCGGGGAACGGACGAAGATGCGCAGCAGCATCTGCACCATCGTCTGCAGCTGGACGATATCGCCCGTGAGCCGGGTGATGAGCGAACCGGTCTTCAGCTCGTCCAGGTTGCGGAACGAGAATGTCTGCACCTTCCGGAACAAGTCCTGGCGCAGGTCGGCCCCGAATCGCATCGAGGCGATCGAGGAGAAGACCGTACACCCCACGCCGCCGGCGAGGCCGATCAAAGCCGCCCCCAGCATAAGAAGACCCGTGTCGCGGATAAAAGCGAAATCGCTTGCCAGGACGCCCTTATCGATGATGCTCGCCATCAGAATCGGCTGCAGCAGGTCCATACACACCTCGAGCAGCATGAGGAGCGGCGCCAACAAGGTCGCCAACCAGTGCGGACGAAGATAAGAGAATAGCTTGATCATAAGTGCACCTCAATCTGTCACCAAACGGAACGCCGAATCCGCGTCTTTGTTTAATAAAGTTGGCATCTGGTTATGTTAAAGTTGACTGCTGCGCGGCCGCTTTTTTCGCGGACAATCTTTCTTCCAAGATGTCGGCAGCATCCGGGCTGTTGTATAAAGCGATTTTGGCATCGAGAATGTCCAAATTACGGTTCAAGTCCTCGACTTGCCGCAGTACCGCTTGACGATGCGCGCTCAGCATCCCTTTGCGGGCTTCGATCGTTTCACGGCCTTTTGTGCACCAATCTACATATCGCTTCATTTCCTTGATCGGCATACCCGTATCCTTCAGACAGCAGATGAGCGCGACCCACTCCAGATCCGCCTCCGTGAACACCCGGTTGCCGGAGCTGTTCCGGCCGATAAACGGAAAAAGCCCTTCTTTGTCGTAATAGCGAATCGTATGGGCGGACAAGCCGAACTTCCGGGCGATGTCATGAATCGTATAGTTCACGGCAATTTTCTCCTTTCGCTTGACTTAGAGTTAACTCGAAGTGTTAGTCTCACTATAGACCACGACACGGGAATGATCAAGTGGTCAATCCAGAGGACGAAGGAGACTATCAATCATGACTACATCTGCCAAAATCGCACTGGTCACGGGCGGAAGCCGAGGCCTTGGTCACAATACTGCGCTGGCGCTCGCCCGCAAAGGAATCGACGTCATTCTCACGTATCGCAAGGAAAAGGAGCAAGCGGATGCGGTTGTAGCCGACCTGGAGAGCCAGGGGCGAAAAGCAGCAGCCATGCAGCTGGATGCCGGCGACACAGCTTCATTCGATGCCTTCCTGGCGCGGTTGTCGGATGTGCTCAAGCAAACATGGAACCGGGACACGTTCGATTATCTCATCAATAACGCCGGTTTCGGCATCAATGCCCCGTTCGCGTCTACAACGGAAGAGCAGTTCGACAGCTTGATGAACGTTCATTTCAAGGGAGTTTACTTCCTGACGCAAAAATGTTTGCCGCTACTGGCCGACAACGGCGGGATTGTGAATCTTTCTACGGGATTGACCCGCTTCTCCTTCGAAGGCTCCAGCGCTTATGCGGCGATGAAGGGCGCCATCGAGGTGTTGACGAAATATATGGCTAAGGAACTGGGACCAAGAGGGATCCGGGTCAACGTCGTCGCTCCCGGGGCGATCGCGACCGACTTCGGCGGAGGCCGGCTGAAAGCCACCCCGGCCCTCCAAGCTCATATCGGCTCCGTCACGGCATTGGGCCGGCCCGGTCAACCGGACGATATCGGCGGCGTTGTCGCCGCGCTATGTACGGACGAGCTCGGCTGGGTGAACGCTCAGCGGATCGAAGCTTCCGGCGGCATGATGCTATAAAAAACCCCACAAAGTGACGTGGGCCTTCGGAGCATATTCCTAAATTCTTTATGCAAATAAACCTCTGAGGTCGCCGTTTGAGTGTGCGACTCCAGAGGTTTTTTGGGCGTTACCGCGGCGCTTGGAGGCCCAACCCGAACTCTTCGCGCAGCAGCAGGCGGAACCGGTCTCGGTCGATCGGCTCTTTCGTCATGACCCCATCCACCCACCGAGTCAGGGAGCTGTCGGTTACGGTGATACTCCCCCGGGGCGTCAATTTGGTCACAAGCGGATTTTTGTTGAACGCGGACTGCTCGTGTTCCGCAATCGTATGCTGGATGTCATTGCACTCTGCGAGATCGGTCATAAGCTTCCCCGGGTCGAACGCATAGCCGATCTTCCACTCGTTATGCTTATGCTTCAACATCACCTCGAGGACATGTTCTCCAGGTTCACCGTCCCCGCTGGGAATCCGAAACGCTCCGTTTCTCGAAGTCGCTACCTCTCCGGTTAAAGGAACCGGCGTTAAGGGCAAATTGCCCCCGAATCCCGTATCGACCAAATAAGGTTGCCCTCCATGGTTCAGGAGAATCGTGACATGCGTACGGCCAAGGGCGGAATAAGCCCCAGCTTCATAGTTATAGACGACCCCTCGCGTCAGAGCGACGTCGAACCCATTGTCCCGCAGGAAGCCGTACAGGATCGTATTCAATTCATAGCAGACGCCGCCTTCGCCGTTGTCCAGGATTTGATGCATTAAGTTAGGCATCGTAATCTCGCCGGTCCGTCTCTCCATGATCCGCAAATTTTCAAAAGGAATCGCGAATGCGGTCCGTTCCAGCACGCGATCGAGGCTATCAAACGAAATCTCTTCATTCTCCGGGAGACCGATTCTTGCACGAAATCGTGCATTCAGCTCACTCATTCATCCTTCCTCCGATCCGTACCCATTCTACATCTTACAATAGAGGCTTACCGGCGAATTGTCACGTATTCTATAAAGGTCGGGATCGATTCCGGCATCGTAACTCCGATTGAGTTCCGAAGCAAATGTGCTAAAATCAACACATTGGATATCAAAAGGAGACCGCATGAAGTGAAGCAACAAGCCCTTACAATGGACCGCCTCTCCCGATACGGTTTGGCGCTCGCCACGGCCGTGCTCGGCGGTGTAGCATTCAAGCTGCTGCAGCTCCCGATCCCTTGGCTGCTCGGCCCGATGATCGCCGTATTGATCGGGTCTAATGTGTTCAAGGGTCGCTATGAATGGCCGGGGCCGCTCCGGAACGGGGGCATGATCGCGGTCGGCTATACGATCGGGCTGGCGATGACGGGCGCGGCGCTTCAGGAGATGGCGGTGCAGTTGCCGTCCATGCTGCTCCTGACCGGCCTGCTCGTGCTGATGTGCGCGGGCCTCGCCTACCTCGTGTCCAAGCTGTCGGGGTCCGACTACAAAACCGCCTTGCTGGGCAGCATTCCGGGCGGGCTGACGCAAGTGATCGCCTTGGCCGACGAGACCGAAGGGGTCAACCTGACGGTCGTGACCGTTACTCAGGTGATTCGGCTCATGATCATCATCGTATGCGTCCCCCTGCTCGTGTTCAGTCCCTTATTCGGCGGGACGCACGATGCGGCCGCCTCCACAGCCATAGCCCATGCCGCCGTCAGCTGGAGCGGTTTGCTGCCGAACATGCTGCTGTTCGTCCCGGTATGCATCGCTTGCGCTGTCGCCGGGAATATGATCCGTTTCCCGACCGCTTATTTGCTCGGACCCGCGCTCGGCACCGCCGTGCTGCAAGCGGCCGGATTGCACGGACCCGCACTCCCGGCCCTAATCATGGGCGCCGCCCAGCTCACGATCGGCGCGTACGTCGGCCTGATGCTGAAGCCGGATCGGCTGCAGCGCAAGGTGAGGACGATCGCGCTCGCGATCGTTAGCGGCCTGCTGCTCCTGGCGGGAGCCTGGGGCTTGAGCGTCTTGCTGACTCGGCTGCACGCCGTCTCCGTGTCGACGGCGCTTCTAAGTCTCGCGCCCGGAGGGATGGACCAGATGGGGATCATCGCCCAGGAGATCCATGCCGATCTGTCCATCGTAGCGGGGTATCAGCTGTTCCGCACGTTTTTCATTATGTTCGCGGTGCCCTTTTTGCTAAGGGCGTTCTTTCGCTTCCAGGACAAACGAAAAGGGGCACCCTGATCCGATCATGGTTGCCCCTCTATCCTGCAAATCTTCTCGCGCCACAAACTAGAATCGCCTCTAATTGCCGACTCCGTTAACTTCCCCCGCGGTGGCCGCCTGCCGCTTCAAGAACTCGCGGACCGCCGGGTCCGTGCTCAGCCCGATCGCGCGGCTGTAAGCCTCCCGGGCCTCCTCGTCCCGCCCCGACCACATGAACAGATGGGCGCGCAGCGCCCAATACGGCTGATAATCCCGGACCGTATCGCCCGGAATCGCCTCCAGCAGCGCCAGCCCCTCGCCTGCCCCGCGCGCCTCGGCCACGGCTGCCGCACGCCCGACCATCGCCCCGATCGTAGGCGCCAAGCGGACGAGCCCTTCATACAGCAGCGCGTTCGATTCCCACTCCGTGCGTCCGCTCCGCGCGCGGTCGGCGTGCACGGATTGAATCGCCGCTTCGAGCTGGAAGCGTCCGATTCGCCCCGCCTGCGCGGCGCGGCTCAGGCACCGCTCCGCCTCCTCGATCATAGCGCTCGACCAGAGCGAGACGTCTTGCTCCAGCAGCGGGACATACGTCCCCGCCTCATCCATTCTCGCCGAGCGGCGGGCCTCTCCATGCAGCATGGACGCGAGCAGGCCTTGCGCCTCCGGTTCGTCGGGCATGAACCGCACGAGCAGTCTCCCCAGGTAGATCGCTTCTTCCGCCAGTCCCTGACGGCGCGGGTCTACGCCGGTCAGGTCGTCCCAGCCATGGCCATACGCGGCGTAGATGGCTTCGAGCACCGCCTGCAGACGCTGCGGCAGTTCGTCCCGCTCCGGCGTCCCGAACTTGAGGCCGGCATCGCGGATTTTCGCCTTCGCCCGGGAGAGCCGCTGCCCCATCGTGGCAGGCTTCACGACGAAGGCGGAGGCGATGCGGGCCGCGTCCATCCCGAGCACCGTCTGGAGCATAAGCGGCGTGCGCACCTGGGCCTCGATCGCCGGGTGGGCGCATAGGAACAGCATCTGGAGCCGTTCGTCCGGGAACGAACGGTCCATGTCCGCCCGGCGCTGAGCCTCTTCCGTCATCGCGAGCATCTCCTGTGCTGCGCCCTCTTGCACACGTCGGCGACGAGCGCCGTCGATGAGCCTCCGCCGCGCCGCGGTCAAGAGCCATGCCTCGGGCTTGTCCGGCACCCCGGTGCGCGGCCATGTCTGCAGCGCGGCGACGAAAGCGTCGGCGAGCGCATCCTCCGCGGCCTCGAGATTACGCCAGCGCACGGCCAAGTAGGCGACGAGCCGCCCGTAGCTTTCGCGAGCCGCGAGTTCTATGGCGCGGTGAGCGTTCACGTCCGGGCTCGTCACTTCATCGGCGGCAGATTGGGCCGCACTTCCACCGCATTGACCGGGCCTCGGGCGGCCCACTCGAGTGCGGTGTCGAGATCCGGCACATCGATGATGAAGAATCCGCCGATCTGTTCCTTCGTCTCTGCGAACGGCCCATCCTGCACGAGCACTTCGCCGTCTTGCCGCCTAAGGGTTGTTGCGCTCTCCGGGGCGTGTAGGCCGGCGCTCGCCACCACGATCCCGGATTCGCGCAAAGCCTTCACATAATGCGCCCATCCGGCGAGATAGTCCTGCTGCCGCGACGGATCTTTTCGCTGCGCGAAATCCTCCGGGCTTTCATAGAACAAGAGTGTGTACTGCATAGTCCATTCCCCTCTCCAGTTTTAGTGAAGTGTACGTTTTCGCCACTCACTCTAATGACGCAGGATCAACCGCCATTTCGACAGCAAAGCCAAAACTTGTTAAACTATTTTTGTAAACGTATGCCAAAAGGAGGAATCTAGCTGCTATGACCATTCATATCGCCTTGCTTCGAGGCATCAACGTCGGAGGGCACAATAAGATCAAAATGGCGGATCTCAGGGTCGCTCTTACCGAGTCGGGCTTGGACCGGGTTCAGACGTACATCCAGAGCGGCAACATCCTGTTCGAGTCGGATGAAGACGCGGGCGCGCTCGCTGAGCGGATCGAGCATGTGATCCGGGAAACGTTCGGCCTCTCGATTAAGACCATTATAAGAACGCGCGAGGAAATGAACAAGATTGCCTCGAACTGCCCGTTCACGGACGAGCAGATTGCCCGGGCGGAAAAGAACGCGGTCGGCGAGGTGCTGTACGTCTCGATGCTGCTCGAGGAACCGCAGCCGGAGCGCGTGGACAAGCTGAAGGAGTACAAGACGAAGGACGAATCGTTCCACCTGTCCGGCAACAATCTGTACATGCTGTTCCACCCCACCATCCGCGATTCGAAGCTCGCCGTTCAAGCGGACAAGCTGGGTGTGCCGGCTACCGTGCGGAACTGGAAGACAATCAGCAAGCTCGTCGCCATGGCGAATGAAATGGCCGAGGCGAAGGCTTAGCAGGTGCGGTCTGACACAACAAAAAAACCAAGTCTGCGAACAGACTTGGTTGGGCTGACGTATGCCAATTTTTGGACCCACGATTAACTTATAATACTACAACGGAAAGGATAAGTCTATATTTTTTTGCGATTCTCTCTATACTTAAGGATATTCTGAACGAAGGAGAGATAGCGCCATGATCTGGAATGCAAGCGAGACGGATGAAAAAAAGTACTTGAGTGCCGTGACAGCCCAGCTGCAGCAAGCCGTGCGGGAGTTGGAGACGAAGATCGCCACGGCTTCCCATGACATTGTGGATACCAAAGCGTATATGTGGGCCAATCGGGACCAGCTGGATCCCGCGGAACGGGCCGCGAACTTGGTCGATCTATCACTCGCGATCGATTATGGGGAGAGGGCGGTTCATAAGCTGAGCAAGCTGCGGAAATTGGCGCAGTCCCCCTATTTTGGACGTGTGGATTTTCGAGCGGACGAGGATTCCCGGGCAGAAGCGGAGCCGTTCTACATCGGCCTCCACGCCTTCAGCACAGCCGAGCGTCAAGACAATGTCATCTACGACTGGCGCTCGCCGATTGCCGGCCTTTTCTACGATTACCAAGTCGGTCGTGCCTCTTATTCCGCTCCGGACGGTCCCCTAGACGGCGAGATGAGCTTGAAGCGGCAGTATAGAATCAGCAGCGGCGCGATGGAATATATGATCGAGAGCTCGATGAACATTCACGACGACATTTTGCAAAGAGAGCTGAGCCGCACGTCGGACGAGAAGATGAAGCATATCGTTGCCACGATCCAGCAGGAGCAAAATGCGATCATCCGAAATGTTACGTCCCGAGAGCTGATCATTCAAGGCGTCGCGGGTTCGGGGAAAACGTCGGTCGCCTTGCATCGGATCGCATTCCTTTTGTATCGGAATAAAGAGACTTTGACGTCCCCCCAGATTCTGATCCTCTCTCCGAATAAAGTGTTCTCCGATTATATCTCCAGCGTCCTCCCGGAGCTGGGGGAAGAGCATATTCCCGAGATCGGCATGGAGGATATCGCCGTAAGAGAACTCGGGGAGAAATGCTCGTTCCAGACGTTCGGCGAGCAGGTCGAGGAGCTTGCCCAGGGGGCGGACGTGTCCCTGATCGAGCGCATTCGCTACAAGGCGCGTATCGAGATGGTGCACGAGATCGACCGATTCATCGAATATGTCGGCTCAGCCTGGTTCGTGCCCGAAGCGATCGCGCTGGATCAAGCGTTCCTATCGAGGGACGCGGTATCGGAAGCCTACAATGCATCCAGCAGGCTGCCGGTCAAGCTCAGATTGGAAAAGACCGCCAGGACGCTCGCGGAAACCGCCAGAGACGACCAGGGAGCGCGGCTCCGACCATCCGCCTTCCAGAATATCTACTCCGCTGTGAAAAAGATGTTCCACACGCATTCGATCCTTTCCCTCTACAAGATGTTCTACGAGTTTATCGGCAAGCCCGAGCTTTTTCGGCTGAGACCGAAAGGCAAGCTGGAGTACGCGGATGTGTTTCCTCTCGTTTATATGAAAATCGTTTTCGAAGGCAAGGCGCCGTACGATACGGTGAAGCACCTCGTCGTCGATGAAATGCAAGACTACACGCCCGTTCAATATGCGGTGCTGGCCCGGCTATACCCGTGCAAGAAAACGATTCTGGGTGACGCCGGCCAGTCCCTGAATCCTTACTCCTCCTCGTCACTAGCGCTGATCAAGCTGGTATTCCCCGGAGCGGATACGGTCGAGCTTTTGAAAAGCTACCGGTCCACGATGGAAATCATCGCCTTCGCCAGGCACATCCTGCCTGAAAGCCCTATCCAACCGATCGAACGCCATGGAGAGGAGCCTCTTCTGATCGGGACCGAGGAGCCGGCCGAAGAGCTTCATCGCATTAGAGGCATAATCGGACAATTTCCTCGAACCGGCTTCCGCACGATGGGCATTATTTGCAAGTCGTCGTCTTGGGCCGAACAGCTGTATCAAGCGTTAGGAGCGACGGAGCCTCGGGTTCATTTGCTGGATTCCAACAGCCGGAAGTACGAGGAGGGAATTATGATTGCGTCCACGCAGATGGCGAAGGGCTTGGAATTCGATCAAGTGCTCGTCCCGTTCGCGAACGCGGAGCACTATTCGACCGAGATGGATCGGAGTTTGCTGTACATTGCCTGCACCCGGGCGATGCACCGGCTTACGCTGACATACTCCGGCGAGGCTTCTCGGCTCGTACCCCGCAATTCGGAAGAAACTTAGGTCCGTCGTTGTTGTATAATTAAGGTAGAGACGACCCCTTTCATTCCAATTCCAGGAGGCGCAGATGGCTGACGCTAAAAGCAATTTTCAATCGGTAGATGAGTATATCGTAACCTTCCCGCAGGACGTTCAAGCAATTTTGGAGCAAATTCGACAGACGATTCGAGAAGCGGTGCCCGAAGCGGAGGAAGTGATCAGTTATCAGCTTCCGGCGTACAAGTACCATGGGATGCTGATCTATTTCTCCGCCTACAAAGCGCACACCTCCTTGTCCTTCCCGCCTCCGTTCACTGTATTCGAGGTGTTCCGGGACCGCTTGGCCCCCTATGACGTCTCCAAGTCGGCGGTGAAGTTCCCGCTCGCTTCCCCTTTCCCGTACGACCTGTTGACCGACATGGTGAAGTTTCGGGCCGAGGAGAACCGGGAGAAAGAATCGAAGAAGAAAAAGAAATGAAACTATGGCGATTCACATAGCCAACGCCTGCAAATTTACCGGTAAGGTTTGACCAAGCCGTTTGTGGTATACTGTGTATAGGATATACAATTTCACCTAGAGCAGGTGTAGGGGAGTCGCCATGAAGAACAACCACGATGACGAGCATCAGACAGCCATACAAGATTTGCCGAACGGCGCGAAGCTGAGTTGGGGGCTGGCCAAGCAGCCGCGGAGAGGCCCGAAGGGCGAGCTCAGCGTCCCGCAGATCGTCCAGGCCGCCATCGCGATCGCCGACAAGGACGGGCTCGCCGCGGTCTCCATGAATCGGGTGGCGGCCGCCCTCGGATTCACGACGATGTCGCTCTACCGCTACATCTCCAGCAAGGACGACCTGCTGTTCCTGATGCAGGACGCCGTGTGCGAGACCGTGATGCCGGCTGAACTCGAGCATGCCGATGATTGGCGCGAGGAGATGCGCGCGTACGTAAGGGAATGCATGCGTTTGATGCGCCTTCATCCCTGGTACGGTGACATCCCGGTCAGCGGCATCCCCCTCGGTCCGCACAACCTCAAGCTGATTGACTGGGCGCTGCGTCCCATGCGGAACTTCCCGCTGAACGATTTTGAGAAAATGTCGATTGTCCTGCTGCTCAGCACGTATGCGCGGATGTTTGCGATGATTTCCCGCGATTTGGATCGGGCGATTGAAGCCGGCGCGAGTCCGGATTCGATCAGCGGATTGAATTATACCGCTGCCTTGCAGCACCTCGTCAAGCCGGAAAGTTTTCCGTACTTGTACCCGTTAATCGCGTCCGGCGCTTACACCAATGAGAACGAGTCCGACAATACGATCGGGAGCGACATTGATTTCGGGCTGGAACGCATTCTGGACGGGATCGAGCATTATTTGACCCGCAGTGGGTCTCGGAGATAGATTTCCGTACGAGCAGAATAGGAAGTCAACATGGAACGTGATTCCTCTAATCCACTAAAATAGCGGAACTAGGTTCCCTCCCCCAAACAACGGAGCCTATGTCTTCCAATTAAAAACAGCGGTCCGATCGAAATCGGACCGCTGTTTCGTTCCCGCACGCCCTTCCTTAGCGGCGACCCGCCTTGCGCTGGAAGGCGATGACGCACCAGACGATGGCGATGAACATAATGGCCAAGCACCAGACGACGGCCACCCAAGCGTGATCTTGAATGGAAGTGCCGGTGAGGAGGCCGCGAATCGTCTCGATAACCGGTGTGATCGGCTGATGATTCGCTACCCCCTGCAGCCAGCTAGGCATCGTGCTCGTCGGGACGAAGGCGCTGGACAAGTAAGGGAGGAATAAGAGCACGAACCCATAGCCGCTGGCGGCCGAAGGGCTGCCCGTCACAAGACCGATGGCGGCGAACAGCCAGGTGAACGTCAATATGAACAGGACGATGACGGCCAGTGCCCCCAGCCATTCCATCGGTCCTGCGGAAGGGCGGAATCCTACCAACAGAGCGACGCCGATGACGACTACGGTCGCGAGAAGATTGCGGGCCAGGCTGGCGACCACATGCCCGGTCACGACGCTCAGGCTCCGGATCGGCATCGTCCGGAAGCGGTCGATAATCCCGTTCGTCATGTCCGTAGCGACGTCCACCGCCGTACTCGACGAGCCGAAGCCGGCGCACAGCAGGATAATGCCCGGAACGACGTAGTTCACGTAGTTGCCGCTTGTATCGAGTGCGCCGCCGAATACATAAGTGAACAGCAGCATCAGCATGATCGGCAGCATAATGGCCATGATCAGCGCCTCGGTATTGCGCAGGCTGAGACGAATGCTCCGCCCGATGAAGACGGCGTTCGTCACCCCGAAGGACGCGCTTCTAACAGATTCACGCAAAGTGGTCATCGTACGGCTCCCTCCAATTTTTTCTCTGTCAGCGCCAGGAATACGTCATCGAGGCTAGGCTTCCGAATACTCACTCGGGTCTCATGAGCGAATTGCAGCGACAGCTCGGTGAGCGTGTGCCTCACATCCTGTATCGTGCCGGTGGTCGGCACCGTGCGGAGCAGTGTCCCGTGCGCATCGTGCAGGTCGATCACCTCGCCGCCTACGCGGGCTTTCAATTGCTCCGCCGTTCCGGTCGCTACGACGTGCCCGTCGGCGATTACGGCGATCAGATCGGCGAGCTGGTCCGCCTCCTCCAAGTACTGGGTCGTGAGGAATACGGTAATGCCCTGCTCCTTTAGCTGTCCGATGAGCTCCCACAGAGCGAGCCGGCTCGTCGTATCGAGGCCGGTCGTCGGTTCGTCCAGGAACAGTACCGGCCGCGGAACGACGAGACTGATTGCGAGATCGAGGCGCCGACGCATCCCGCCCGAATACGTTTTGACCCGCTTGGCGGAAGCATCCGTCAGTTGGAAATGAGTCAGCAGCTCATCCGCCCGCTCCCGCGACTCCGCCGCCGTAAGCCCCGACAGCCGGCCGATCATTCTGAGATTCTCGATCCCCGTCAGCGCTTCGTCGACTGCGGCGAACTGGCCGGTCAGGCTGATCGACCGCTTGACCTCATTCTTATCGCGGACGACCTCATAGCCGGCGACCCGGACCGATCCCGCATCCGGCGCGACCAAGGTGGACAGAATGTGGATCAGCGTCGTTTTGCCGGCCCCATTGGGCCCGAGCAGCGCGAAGATGCTGCCGGTCGGCACGGCCAGATCAATTCCGTCCAGCACGAGGTGGCTGCCGAACGACTTGCGAAGCCCTTTCACTTCAATAGCGTTAGCACTCATCATAGCTCTCCCTTCCTTTTCTCGGACAAGTAATTGTGTATTATATAAACAGTATATTATATACACTATTTTGTGGCAATTGTTTTTTATAAAGGAGTATGCCGGTCATTCCAAAAAAAGCAGCTGCAGCCAGGAACTCTAATGGAAGTTCCTGATTGCAGCTGCTTTTAGGCTAGTTCATTACCGCAGCGGCTCGGATCGCCTCGACAGCATGCTTGAACGTGAGCGCTTTGTCGGGATCATGAAAAATCGGGGCACCTGCATACAGCTGAACCCCCCAAGAGGGTACACTCGATGCCGCGGACTCGGTTAGGCTCTCCGGGAAATCCAACGCATCCAGAATCAGCTGCACCTTCCGATGATGCGGAACGAAATGTTCCGACCGGGCCAGCCACTCCCGCCCCCAGCCCGCGCCGCGTCCGCTCTTCGAACAATAAATCAGCGGGGTATACACATCTATGGCTTCCGCTAACGCTTTATAATCTTGGGCGAATATTCGGGTCAGCGCGCCATCGAATTCCTCCGGCGTCCACGGACACATATAAGCGCCGACTATGCAATCCGGCAAACGGGTTTTGATCAATCTCGAATAATGAAGCGCGTACTGGGCAATTTTGCGGCATTTATGATGTTTCCACTCTTCCGCATATCGAGCTAATATCTCTCTAGGAGAAGTAGCGTCAACGCCTGCGTGGTAACAGAAATCGGCGATACAGCGGCTGCAAAAGCAGCTGTCCTGCAAATCGGGCTCAGGCGTTTCGAACCAGCCGGCATAGGTCAAGTAATCGAGCCAAATGCCTTTTGGTTTATATTGCTTCAGCCCGGCCAGCAGCTGCTCTTCGATTTCCGCCAAAAAATCGGTTTGAGACAAACAAATTCCCTGTACTAACCTGCCGTATCGAATCGGCCGGCCGTCTACCCCGATTGGAATGAGAGCAGGTTGCTTTTCGAAATCGGCGCGGAACGTTTTGAATTCCACACACGCCTCCAATCCCTGCTCTTCGCAAGCCGCGAAAACAGCTTCATTAAACCCGTGGAACCATCTGGCGTTGACGCCATAATCTCGGACTTTGGCGGGCAGCTCCCCGCTTCCGTAGGGGCCGAACAATAAAGGAATCGACATCTCCAGTCACCTCTTCATTCTTTTTAAGTGGTCTTTCACTCTCTTCTACACCGTCGGATGCGATTCCTTTCCAAATGAAAACGGACCTGACCGGAAGATTGCCGATCAAGTCCTTGAGTTACAAATTCGCCAGTTCATCCGGCTGAAACGTATACTTGCGCCCGCATTTATGGCAGACGATCTCGAGGGGACGGCCCAATTCCCGCGCATCAACCACCTCCGCTTTGTCCAGGGCGTACAGCAGCGGATACACGAGCTCCTTCGAGCATCCGCAGAACAGACGGACCGGCTCTACGCCCACGAGCCACACGTCCTCGAACATCGACGCCAGCACCGTCTCTGCCGCTTCGCGGGATGGCGCCTCCTCGAGCAGCCGGCGATGCCGGGAGATTATGCCGCCAATGCGGTCCAGCAGTCCGCTTGGCGCGCCCGGCAGCAACTGAGCCATCAGCCCTCGGCTGGACGACACCTCATCCCGGTCACCTAGCACGACGTCGAGCGAGAACAAGGTCGGCGTCTGCTCGCTTTGCCGATAGTAATGCGACAGATCGTCCACGATGTTCGCATAAGGCATATCCGTAATACCGGTGAAGCAGCGGTTCATGCCAATATCCTTCGTGACCTGCATACATGCTCTGGCTCCCAGCCACTGCTCGATCGTCCTGCGGTCCCGGTCCTCCGTCGACGCCCGCAGCCATTCCTCGCTTACATAGCCGCTTACGTGGCCTGCGCTATCGGCATCTGCGTAGATGACGAAGTCACGCCGAGCGGCTTTTACTTTGAGATTCACGCTTTGATTATCCTTCAGCGTCCCTGCCACTAAGCTCATGGCCGACACGGTGCGGGCAAGAGCGGTGCTCAACACCGGGTTCATGCCGGGTTGACCGCAGACGGCTCTGATCAGCTCGGTATTCTCTACGAACATGATGCGGGCTTGGTGCTGATACGCTAACGCTTTGATCCTATAGGCTTCCATCGCTTCTTGCTCCTCTCTTCTTGCACCACTCCTACGAATCCTAGTATAATTCCTCACGTAACGTTAGGTTCAAGGAGGAACAGCTGTGCCAAAAGAGACCAATTGGAAAGTCGGAGAGCTGGCCCGGCGCTGCGGTCTCACGGTGCGGACGCTGCACCATTACGATGAGATCGGCTTGTTCTCGCCATCCGGCAGTACCGCCTCCGGTCACCGGCTTTATTCGGAGGAAGACGTCGTGAAGCTGCAGCAGATCATTTCACTCCGGCAGCTCGGCTTCGCCTTGGAGGATGTGAAAGCTTTCCTGCACGATCCGGATTACGATCCCCTGCAGCTCTTGGAGCTGCAGCTTGATCGGCTGAATGCCCAGATCCGGGCGCAGCAGGAGCTGCGTTCCCGGCTGGAGCAGCTGCAGGAGATGCTGCGCACCGAAAGGACCGTGTCGCCCGAGCATGCACTGGAGACAATTCAGCTGATGAACATGAGCCAGAGCCCTCATTTCCGGCCGGAGCAGGTTGCGGAATTGAAGATGCGGTATCAGAATATGGGGGCTGCCGAGTCCGAGCGGATGAGGGAACAAGGGCGGAAGCTGATCGATCGGTTCTCCGCCGCCATGCGGGACGGTACGTCTCCCGGCGATGAAGCCGTACAGCTGCTGGCCCGGCAATGGCAAGATTTGCTGCGCCAATTTACCGATGATGAGGAGCAACTAACGCGATCGGCGGAGCGGTATTACGGCGAGCACCCCGAGCAGGCGCGACCCTTCGGTATGGACGGTGAGCTATATGCGTATATTCGGGCAGCATTGGATGCGCAGCGAAGCATTTGACCGGATCGTTATCGCCCCTTCTGACCTCATCGTGCAGGCGACGCTTCCCTGTAACAGGCACTCTTATGCGTACCGTCGCAAAAAGGCTGGTTGCCCGACTGGCCGCACCGGCATAACGCGATCGTCTCTCCGGTCGTGAAGCGGTCCCCCTTGCCGTCTACCAGCTCGACTTGCCCTTGGATGACGAATGGACCTTCGTCGTACTTGACTACCTTAATGTTAGACATCGAATGATTCCTCCACATTGTTTTAGTTGACTGCACAACAAAATTATCACAGGAAAGTTGCTCAGTCAACAATTATTTTGTTGATCACGCAACTAAATTGCAGTAAAGTAGACCTATACCTACTACGAGGAGAGGAATCCATGAAGAAGGAACGATTGTCCGATTCCGAGCTCACCGCTTGGCGTATGTTCATCAAGTCGTACTCCAAAATCATCGAGCAGATCGAGCACGATCTGTCCGAGAACAAGCGCGTACCGCTAGGTACTTACGATGTCCTGATCGCACTGTTTGAAGCGCCGGACAAGAAACTGCGCCTTCAGCAGCTGCTGGACAAGGTGGTGCTCACCAAAAGCGGAATTACCCGTCTCGCTGACCGATTGGAACGTGAAGGCCTTATCCGCCGAGAGGTTAGCGAGACCGACCGGCGCGGTTTCTATGCCGTTCTTACGGAGGAAGGCGAACAGCAGCTGCGCCGGGCTTGGCCGATCTACGCGCGCGGGATCAAGCAATATTTCGCCGCTCCCCTCTCGGAGGATGACATTGCGGTGATTGGCCGTGCTCTCCAGAACATTCATCGGAACATGGAAGCCGTACGTGCGCAAGGGACGGACGAGCATGCATAGCGACACCGTTAACGTTCATGCCGTCATGCTGGCCGACCGGGCAGAAACGTTCGTCACTCGCCGGGTTCCGACCATCCATGTACAATTGGGAGGCATCCCGGGCGACCGTCACTATGGGCTCCTCCGACCCGCAGATTCTCGGCAAAAGATATATCGAAAGGGCACCCTGATTGCCAACCGGAGGCAGATCAGCATCGTCTCCGAAGAGGAGTGCGCCGAAATTGCCGTTCGCTTGGGAGTCCCCGAGATAGTGCCGGAATGGCTGGGCGCCAACCTGCTGATCAGCGGCTATGACAGGCTCACATTGCTGCCGGGCGGAGCCAGAATGTTATTTCCGGACGGGACCGGACTGATCTGCGAAGGCGAGAATAGGCCTTGTATCGGGCCGGGTCGAGTAATTGAACAGCACTATGGCATACCTGGGCTGGCGGCACGATTCGTATCCGCAGCGCAAAAAAGACGCGGCATCGTCTGCTCGGTGGAATGCGAAGGTACGATCGCCGCTGGAGATTCCATAAGAATTATAAGATTCGATGGATCGGAACAATAGCAATTGAGAAGAAACTCGCCGCCTCCCGGCCTGCTATACTGGATTTGTCTACCAAATCCATAAAGAGGTGAGTCCGAATGGCTACAACGGCAAGGCAAATTTACGTAAACCTTCCGGTCAAAGATTTGAATCGCTCGGTGCAGTTTTTCTCCAAGGTCGGCTTCGAGTTCCACCCGCGATTCACCGATCAGAACGCCGCTTGTATGATCATCGGCGAGAACATCTTCGCCATGCTGCTGACCGAAGATTTTTTCAAGCCGTTCAGCAAGAAGGCGATCGCGGACGCCTCTCAAACGACGGAAGTGATCATGGCGATCTCGGCCGACAGCCGGGAAGCAGTCGACACTCTCGTAGAACGGGCGCTCGCCGCCGGCGGTTACGTCTCGAACGACAAGACGGATCATGGATTCATGTACTCGTGGAGCTTCCAGGATATCGATCACCACTTGTGGGAAGTGCTGTACATGGATGAGAGCGCCATCGATCAAGTCCAGTGATGGTGCCGCTTACGTGGTCCGCACAAGTGCATCGAGTTGAACGAAGAGGGCCGCGCGGCCCTCTTTTTCTTGTATTGACTAACAAATTGAGGAATGTTATAAAACATAGTAGTGGCACTCTAAGACGACGAGTGCTAATCTAGCGAAACCGATCACTGAAGGGAGCTTTAACGAATGGAGAAAAAGCAGTTCCAGGCAGAGTCGAAGCGGTTGTTGGAGATGATGATCAACTCCATCTACACCCAGAAGGAAATTTTCCTCAGGGAGCTCATCTCCAACGCAAGCGATGCGATCGATAAAATTTATTACAAGGCTCTGACCGACGACAACCTCGTCTTCGACAAAGACAGCTACTATATTCAAGTGACCCCCGACAAGGCCAACCGGACACTCATCATCACCGATACCGGGATCGGCATGACCGAGGAAGAGCTGGAGACGAACCTCGGCGTCATCGCCAAGAGCGGCTCGCTCGCGTTTAAGAAAGAGAACGAGTCCAAGGACGGGCACGACATTATCGGCCAATTCGGGGTCGGCTTCTACTCCGCCTTCATGGTCGCCGACGTGGTGACGGTCGTCAGCCGGGCGCTCGGCAGCGACACCGCGTACAAGTGGGAATCGACGGGGGCCGAAGGCTACACCATCGAGCCCACGACGAAGGCTACGGTCGGGACCGAGATTACGCTGAAGATCAAGAGCAACACGGAAGAAGAGAATTACGACGAGTACTTGGAGCCTTATCGGCTCAAGGCGATTATCAAGAAGTACTCCGACTTCATCCGCTACCCGATCAAGATGGAGTTCACGGGCAAGCGGCCGAAGGAGGACAGCGACAGCGAGTTCGAGGACTACACGGAAGAGCAGACGGTCAACAGCATGGTGCCGATCTGGCGGAAGAACAAAAACGAGCTGACGGCCGAGGACTACGAGAAGTTTTATCACGAGAAGCATTACGGCTTCGACAAGCCGATCAAGCACCTCCACGTCAGCGCGGACGGAGCGGTCGTGTATCAAGCGATTCTGTTTATTCCGGAGAACATCCCGTTCGACTATTATTCGAAGGAATACGAGAAGGGCCTCGAGCTGTACGCGAACGGCGTCCTCATCATGAATAAGTGCGCCGACCTGCTGCCTGACCACTTCAGCTTCGTGAAGGGGATGGTCGATTCGGAGAGCCTGTCGCTCAACATCTCGCGGGAGATGCTCCAGCACGACCGTCAGCTGAAGCTGATCGCGAAGAACATCTCGAGCAAGATCAAGGGCGCGCTGCAGAGCATGCTGAAGGACGAGCGCGAGCAGTATGAGAAGTTCTACAAGTCGTTCGGCCGCCAGCTGAAGTTCGGCGTGTACAGCGACTACGGGGCGAACAAGGATCAGCTGCAGGACCTGCTCCTGTTCTATTCCTCGAAGGAGAAGAAGCTTGTCACGCTGGACGAATACGTCTCCCGTATGCCGGAAGAGCAGAAGTATATCTACTACGCATCCGGCGAGTCGAACGAGCGCATCGAGAAGCTGCCGCAGACGGAGCTCGTCGCCGACAAGGGCTTCGAGATTCTGTACTTCACCGACGATATCGACGAATTCGCGATCAAGATGCTTATGACGTACAAGGAGAAGGAGTTCAAGTCCGTCTCGAGCGGCGACTTGGGCATTGAGGCCGACAACAAGGAAGAGAACGAAGCCAACACTGAGTACAAGGATCTGTTCGAATACATGCAGAGCCAGCTCGGCGGCAAGGTGTCTGAGGTGAAGGCGTCGAAGCGGCTGAAGTCGCACCCGGTCTGCTTGTCCGCCGCGGGCGATCTGTCCATCGAGATGGAGAAAATCCTGAAGACGATGCCGAACAACGCCGATGTCAAGGCGGACAAAGTGTTGGAAATCAACGTGAACCACACCGTGTTCCAATCGCTGAAGGATGCTTTCGCTGGAGACAAGGAGAAGCTCAATCTGTATACGGCGCTGCTTTACAACCAGGCTTTGCTGATTGAAGGCTTGCCTCTGCAGGATCCGGTCGAGTTCACGAACGATATTTGCAAGATTATGGTGTAACGGCCCATCTTTGCAGAGCGAAACCGTCACTTTTAGGATGACCCGGCGCTAGATGCGCCGGAATAGCTGCAATTATTTCATCTAATTGAAAGTCAAGTCCGTCATCCTGGGCAATAGATGAAAAATTTTCCTCTATTGTGCCAAGGAACCGAAATTTTGGCGACTTTTCAGTGAATAGCTGCAAATTTTTCTTCTATCGGCTCGGAAAATCCGAAGTTTCAGAGAATAACGGCAAGTTTTTCATCTATCGGCGACCTAGTGGCAGGATGGAGTCTCTCAAGGCTCGATAACGCGTGTCCCTTTTTTACAACCAACTGGAAACCTCCCTCTTTTCCTTCGAACCCGATCGGTTCCGCAGAAAAAAGGGAGGTTTTTCCTTAATTAAACACCACGAACCGGTACGCGCCCGAACCCATCTCCAGCTCCGTCGCCTCTGGTGTCCGCTCCAGCACGGTAATCCCGGCCGAATCGGACAGCGCTAGCCCGCTCTCTTCCATCCGCTGATCGGGTCGGCCGGGCAGCCGGACATGCCCCGTCGTCCCCGCCGGCAGCCGCACGTCGAGGCAGAGCCGGTCCGCCTCCCGCCGCCAGCTGCATTCGATCGGCCCTTGGATCGAGTCGTACTGGCACCGGACGTAGTCGAGCCCGCCGCCTATCCGCGGGTGGATGCGAATCCGCTTAAACCCCGGCACTTCTTCATCCAGATCGATGCCGCCCACGAACCGGAAAATCCACTCCCCAACCGACCCAAGCGCATAATGGTTGAACGAGTTCATGCCCGGCCGCTGGAACCCGCGCTCTTCCGTCCATCCATCCCAGCGCTCCCAGATCGTCGTCGCGCCCTGGAGCACGGAATAGAACCAGGACGGGTAGCCGGTCTGCATCAACAGCCGGTACGCGACCTCCTCATGCCCGGACTCGACCAGCACCGGCAGCAGCCAGCGGGTGCCGTGGATGCCCGTCGACAGATGCCAGTCCCTAGCCTCCAACAGCTGCAGGAGCCGGCTCACGGCGAACGCCCGCTTGGGCTCCGGCAGCAGCTCCATCGCTATCGCCATGACGTAGGCGGCCTGCGTGTCGCCCTTGATCCGGCCCTCTGCGTCGACGTAGGCGCGATTGAACGCAGCCTTGATCGCGCCGGCCAGCTGCTCGTACCGGGCAGCCTCCTCCGGCCGGCCGATCACAGCGGCCATCCGGGCCAGCAGCGCCGTCGAATACGCGAAGTAAGCCGTAGAGAATACGTCGTAGGGGGTTGTCGAGAAGGGCGACACGTTCGGGAAATCGCCGAGACCGGTTGACTCCGGAATAGACAGCCAATCTCCGTATTGGGGCAAATCTTCCCGAAGGAGCCCAGGGTGCAGCTCCTCCAGATACGTGATCCACCGGGTCATCGACGCATAATGGCGCTCAATCACACTTGTATCGCCATACACCCGGTACATCATCCACGGAATGATCACGCCCGCGTCTCCCCATCCCGCCGAAGCCGTATGGTCGTATGTCATGTCTCCCCCATGCTCCGTCTTCCCGCCTGGGATGAACGGCGCGAAGTCGGTGAAGGCGCCTGTCGGCCGCTGCGCATCGGTCAAGTCGGTCAGCCACTTGACATAGAACGGAGCGGCGTTCATGAAGTAACTCGACGTGCGGAAGAACACCTGAGCGTCCCCGCTCCACCCTAGCCGCTCGTCCCGCTGCGGGCAGTCGGTCGGGACGCTGACGTAATTGCCGCGCTGCGTCCACTCGATGTTGGCCAGCAGCCGGTTCAGGAGCGGGCTTGACGTCTCCAGCGTCCCTGTGCGGTCCAGCGCGGAGTAATACACGACGCCGGTCACGTCCGACGGCTGCAGCTCACCCTGGTAGCCGGCGATCTCCGCATAGCGGAAGCCATGCAGCGTGAACCTAGGCTCGTACTCCTCAACTCCGCGCCCGCTCATCGTATAGATGTCCGTCTGCCGCGTCAGCCGCAGGTTGGCGGTATACAGCGCCCCGGTCGGGTCCAGCGCTTCGCCGTGCCGAAGCGTCACGACGGTCCCGGCCTCGCCCTGCAGTCGAACCCTGAGGCGGCCGACCATGTTCTGCCCCATATCGACGAGCCATACGCCGCTCGGATGGCGGGTGACGGAGAGAGGCGCCAGCTCCTGCATCGCTTGCACCGGCGGACAGCTGTCGGCAGAGAGGAAGCCTTTGTAGGCGTAGAACACGTTCGCCGCCGCCCAGCCGGCGTCGTCGAAGCCGGCCGCCGTCCAGCCGTGCATCTCCAACCGGGCGTCATACGTCTCGCCCATATGGTAATCGGTAGCGGTGAGCGGACCGAACGAAGCTCGCCACGACGTATCCGACGCCAGCGACTGCCTCGAGCCGTCCGCGTAATCGACGTTCAGCTGCACGAGGACACGAGGATCTTGACCGTATCGCTGATAGCCGAACATGCCGATATAGCCCGAGTACCAGCCGTGGCCGAGCAGGATGGCCACCGTCGCGGAGCCGCCCGGCTCTCCGGCGAGCGCCTCGGTAACCGACTCCGTAACGTCGTACATCTGGGCGGCAACGCGGATGCCGTACTCCGTCCAATCCGGCGCTAGCCGGTCGCCGCCGATGCGGCTGCCGTTCACGTACAGCTCGTAGGCGCCGAGCGCCGCGATATGCAGTGTCGCCTGGCGGATCGGGCGTGCCCGATCCGGCCGGAAGCTGCCGCGCAAGTACACCGCCGGCTTCGGCTCGGCATGGGTCGGCCGATGGCTCGACTTCAGGCCGATCCACCGGCCCTCCCACTCAGCTCGCGACAAGAGCCCCATCGACCAATGGGCCGTCTCGCTCCAGGCTGAGGGCACCCCCGACTCGTCCCAGATTCTCGTCTTCCAGTAATAGGTGCGCCCGGATTGGAGCGCTTCGCCCGCATAACTGATATGCTGAGACGCTTCCGATTCGACCTTCCCGGAGTCCCAGACGTCGCCTATGTCGGCATCCAGGTTATCCGGGCTAGACGCCACAAGCACGCGGTAGGCGCTCTGCCTCACCCCCCGGCGGTCCGATTCCAGCCGCCAGCTCAAGTAGAGGGGGCGGCGGTCCAGACCGGCAGGGTTATGCATGTAGAGCGTCCGCAGCTGCTGCACCGTCACATTCATCGTTCCATCCTCCTCTCGAAACCCCACAAAGTGATGTGGCCTTCTAAGCTCATTAAGAATGTAAAGGACAACGGTTGCGAAGAACATTCGGAAAATTAACGGTTTTATTAGGAATCTTGACTTCGGGCGCAGGTCAGCAAAAGAGCCGCCGAGTAACCTCGGCGGCTCCGGAATGAAGGCGGCTACGCCTTCGGAAAGGTGATCGTATACTGGGTGCCCTTGCCCAGCTCGCTCGTGACGTCGATTTTGCCGTTCATCTTCTTCAGGATGCCGAACGACACCATCGTCCCGAGCCCTGTCCCCTTCTCCTTCGTCGAATAATACGGCGTCCCGAGCCGCCGAACTTGCGCCGGGGTCATCCCGACGCCGGTATCGCTTATGTAGAGCGCCGCCTCATCCTTCATCGTATACGCCCGGAGCTCCAACGTGCCCCCATGCGTTATCGCCTCGATGGCGTTTTTGCCGATATTGACGAGCGCTTGCCGGAACTTGTGCCGGTCGCCTACAATCAAGATCTCCTCGTCCGCCTCCACGGCGTTGATATGAATGTTATTGAAATGCGCGTACGTCAGCAGCACATTGGACAAGTAAACGATTTCTTCATTCAGTGGAATCGTCTCGATCGTCTCCGGGTCCGGCTTCGCCAGCGCGAGGTAATCCGAGATAATCATTTGGGCGCGATCCAGTTCTTCCAGGCAGATTCGCTGATAGTAGTCCCTCCGCTGCTTGTCCAAATTGTCGATGCCGAACAGCTGGATGAATCCCCGGACAGTTGTAAGCGGATTCCGAATCTCGTGCGCCACCGAGGCGGCCATCTCGCTCACGATCTTGATCTTCTCGCTCTTCCACACTTCTTCCTGAATATGATGGTAGCGGTGCAAGAAATCGATCATCGACATGAGGACGATGAGGATGATCGCCTGGATAGCGTACGTCAGCGTCAAGGTCCCCGGCTGATCCAGGAGCAGCTCCAGTTCGCCCAATATGAATAAATACACGCCGAAGGTCACGAGCTTGATCATGGTGCAGAGAACAGCGGCCAGCAGCATCTTCCGAGCCCCGGTCATCGATCGGCCCCATTGAATGGCTCCAAGGGTCATTGCCAGTGTAGGCAGAATGGCCATCCCATATACCCACCCGTTAGGCGCTTCCTGCATGTAACGGACGAAGAGCAGCACCGCATACAACCCAATCGAGACAAGCGATCCCCCATACAACGAACCGGCGGCGAGCAGAATGGAACGGAAGTCATAGCTCAGCCCGTGGATGACGACCGGCATGTACATCGTCACGGCAATCGCAATCCCGAAAATGAGAAACAGCAAGATCTGGTACAAGGCCGGCCGGTTCCTGGTCCGGAGGATATACGGGTAGAACAGCAAGGGAGAGAAGATAATGAGAATGTTTAGCGTAAAATCCTTAAAAACATTGATCATGGGTGCCCCCTATGCCTGATCCGCTTGAATTCTGCTCTCTCCCCTTATCATAACCGATACCTGGGCTTCCCGAGAATAGAAAAAGCTCCGATCGAAGCAATTCGATGAGGCGAGTTCGTCTTTAGAGCTAATTCTGTAAAAAAAAAACCGAACCAACCGGTTCGGAGGCTGCAATTTAAAAAAATTATTTCAGCAGTTCTTTTGGCGCCTTCGGACGATGGACGGCCCACGGACTTGCCACACTCACAAACGCAACGGCTACTAATGCCAACAACTGTGATGCATATCGAGCGGCGACTTGTTTCACGACCTTTCACCTCCTTTCAGGAATGTGAAGCAGTGTGAGAGACTGGATGAGGAACCCAAGGGCTAGAGTTGGATTCTGGATGAAGAAATTGCTTGCGACGACAAGACAAGCCAATGCCTTCAACAGGGGGTAGTAGCGAGGCGGGATTCGGGTATGGCCTTCGATGTTGGCCGGTGCGAACACTAAGATTAAGAGAAGGCTGAGTACGCCGAAGATAGGCACCAATGAAGCTGTAACCGGAAGCTGCGGAAACCCGATGGCGATGATGCAGGATACGATCGTGCATTTCGTCGACGAATCCAAGTGAAACCCGCCTGTTGTGAACCTTAAACCAATGAAAGATAGAAGAAATAAGACCGTCTCGATTCCTTTTCCCGTCCAGATGCCAACGGTTATGGAAAGAAAGAAAATGATGAATCCATTGATCAGGATGATGAGCGCAAACTGCATGATGTCGATGCTGGTCGTCTTCTCCGGGTTCGCATTCTTAATGCCGGTAGCGATACGCAAAGCAAGGGCGTCAATCATTGCTCGAATCCTTTCTTATGGATAAATAGATCAAGAAAACGAAAATGGCGATAAGCGGGATCGTCATTAGAAAGAATGGGATCGCGCTATCTTCGCTGTTGTAATAGAGAGTAATCCAAGCCAGGGCGGAAGCGAGTAAGATGGCGATGAGGAATAGCCGATTCAGCCCTTTATACTGCACAAATGCGCGTTGCCCGAAAGGAACGTAAGCGAACCCAATCTTTCTGGACTTAAATAAGTATGTAATCAGTAACGCTGCTGCGCTCGACACGATCTGAGTGGTATAGCCGGGCAGCGTATTCGGTTTGACTTGATCGAACGTCAGGACGCCGGCCAAATCGAGGCCGAGCATAACGATGGACTGAAGGATTCCGTAAGCAACGTAACCTGTAACGGTTATAATCGCCGCGTAGAACACTTGAATCTGAAAAATAAAATGAATAAAGGCGAAGATTAGTAGAACCGTGACGACTGAATCCATTATGGCGTGGTTGAATCCGATTCGAATCGAGTAGGAGACGAAGGACAGCATCGCCGAGACGAACAGGACACTACTGTGGTACAGCTTGTACTCGAATCGGAATAAAGCGAACATTAGAGCAAGCATTGCCAAATACTCCATTGATGAAAACAAGATATACAGTACGAAATCCATTTTGCCCCATGCCCCTGTTCTATCAAAGTTGCCTCTATCTATAAATATACCATGTTTAGGTCTATTGACAACATGATTCTACAAACGCTTGATGCGATTTTGCAGGATTGTGACAGACTATGTAGGATGACGTCAAAATAAGCCCGGAACCCGGATATTACTAGGTCCTCGGGCCTATAAGAAGTCATTCAAAGCACTCGCTCGTGCACCGCTTCCCCTATAATCTCCCTCCTCTCCTCGATGTAGGACCGGATCAGCTGAGGCTCGTTCTTGAATACCGAATAGGACCATCGGCGAGCCGAATCCTTGTAAATGTGGGGAGCGATGCGTTCGACCATCTCCTCCACCACCGGTTGGATCCTCCTGACCGTAAACGTCTTGTCGAGAATCGTGCCGAGAATGCGCAGGTAGCGATCCGCCACTCTCGAGCTCGAGAGCAGCTTCCGGGTCAGGTGATTGTAGCCGCTCACGCGCACCAGATCGCTCCCGCACTTATTGCCGTAGCAATTGCGGCCCCACGTCCCCTCATAATCCCAGGGCACCATCCGGTAGTAGCCTTTGGTAGCGTGCTTGTAAATCGCATAGTTTTGGTCGAAGCCGTCATAGTTGCCGGTGAATACCGCTCCGGCCAGCCAGTGCAAGTAATTGTTCACGTCGAGCTTCTTGGACAAATACGTCTCGAGCTTCGATCCGCTGAGCGAGTTGATCTCGGAGATGAACGATTTCAGCTGCTGGCGATCCGAGGAGCCTCCAATTTTCAACTCATAGCCATTGAACAGCGACTCCTTCAGCCGGCTCGAATCCGGGTCGTACTTGCCGAAATTGGCATTGTCGTTTATCGCATACATCAGCGCCTTGACGGGAATGCCTCTTCTTCGGAAAAATGCGCCGTTGACGGCTTCGATCTCCAGATACACGCCCAAGCTTTGTCCGTTCAGCTTAAGCAGCACATGCTTCGTCTTTGGGCTCGGAACGCCGATCCATTCGAAGAAGCGGAACGAGAGCGCATTCCGGATCATGGACGGATCGTCGAACTCGGCATTCAGATGCACCGTCTTCCCTTTTCGTACGATTTCGTACGATTTCTTAGGGTAATCCCTCGTATGGCCGCCTCGATAACGCAGCTTGATCGGTTCTTTGACACCATTCGCCAGGAGGTAGGCCGTTACGAACTTGTCGCTCCATACATTGTGATTCAACTGCTTCCGCTGATCTTCCTCGATCACGAGCTGTCGAACCGGTAGGTCCATTCCCCATCCTCCGTTCCAGTTTCCCGCCATATATACGAAAAAGCCTATCCTGAGTAGATAGGCTTTTTGTAATGCTTTACTTTATGACGGCTCCCGCTTCCTCGCAACGGCGCTTGCCCTAGCTTCAGCGGCTCTTGCTAGCTTCTGCAGCCGCAGTGGCTTTTGCCGTGGCTTTTGCCGTGGCTCTTGCCGTGACTCTTGTCGCTCTTGTGGCTCTTGTGGCTCTTGTGGCTCTTGTGGCTCTTGTGGCTCTTGTGGCTCTTGTGGCTCTTGTCGTGGCAGCTCTTGTCGCTCCGGTGACTCTTGTCGTGACAGCTTTTGTCGCTCCGGTGGCTCTTGTCGTGACAGCTCTTGTCGCTCCGGTGGCTCTTGTCGTGGCAGCTCTTGTCGCTCCGGTGGCTCTTGTCGTGACAGCTCTTGTCGCTCCGGTGGCTCTTGTCGTGACAGCTCTTGTCGCTCCGGTGGCTCTTGTCGCTCTTGTGGCTCTTGCCACACGAGCAGTCGTCTTTTACCCATTTTTTGTTCTTCTTCTTCTTTTCCGACATGCTCTACTACCTCCTTCAGAAGAGATAGTACAAGTTATGTGAGTGCCGGAATTGCGGACACAGACAACCTCCTATTCGTTCAAAAGATAGTCTTGTAACTCCCCGTCCCCTCTTCAATCCGATTATACGAGACAAGCGTGGAAGTTCAGAGAAAATAGATTCGTATCCAGTACGATTCCGTACGGGATACATATTTATATACTACATATCGACATCCATGATAGATGAAAGGAGGTTGCCGCCTATGTAACCACTAAGGAAGTTCCGATGCTGGCAGGCCGTAACCGTCACTGGATTCGCAACCGTCATTACTAACTTTTGAGAGGGGAATTATACAATGGCGTATCAAGGTCAATTGAACAATCTGATAGGCAAAGAAGTGAAGGTCAACCGAGCCGGTCCCGATTCCATTCAAGGCCGTCTGCTCTCCGTCCAATCGGACCACATGATTCTGCATACGTCCGATAGCATCGTATATGTGAACGGCAGCCATGTGAAGAGCATCAGCGAGAACACCGGCAATACGAGCAACAACTACGGAACTCCTCCGCGCCACACCAAAGCGGGCAATTTCACTTCCCTGCTGCAAGGCCTGAAGCACCAGTTCGTCCAAATCAACCGCAACGGTCCGGAGAAAATCGAAGGCTTTGTGGCCGAAGGGACGCAAGACCACTTGCTGCTCGTGCACCAAAGGGAATTGATCCGTATTCCGGTGTTCCATATCAAGAGCGTAAGCATCCTGCTCAAGCAAAACAAAAACAAGGACAAGAGCAACAGCAATAAAAGCGGCGGCGACAACAAAAGCGATGGCAACAAGAGCAACAAGAGCAACAAGAGCAACAAGAGCAACAAAAGCGGCAAGAGCAACAAAAGCGGCAAGAGCAACAAAAGCGGCAAGAGCAATAAGGGCAAGAGCAGCAAGAGCAACAAAAAGAGATACTAACGTACGGCCTCTTATCTCCGCGTAAGGGGGGCAACCTCGTTCATGCTCATCCTACTCCTGACGGCAGGCATCGCACTCTACTTTATTTGTAACCCGAACGATCCACTGACAGTAGGTTACGTTCCCGACCCGATCGATTCGACAGATCCCCCCTGCGGGACTGAGGCGAGCCCGCATGCCTGACCTCGCGTTATGCGCTACCCTGACCGTCTTAAGTGTGACGGTTCTTTTTCTAATCGGGCGCCCGGGCGGTTGGAATCCCGCCATCCCAACCGCCGCAGGCGCGGGGCTGTTGCTCGCATTAGGGGCGCTCCCCCGGCCGGGCCTGTCCCCGAGCTTGTCGATCGCCGGCAGTGCCGCATTGACATTGCTATGTACGATCATGATGGCCCTCGTGCTCGACAGCATCGGATTTTTTCGGTGGACGGCTTACAATGTCATCCGCCGGGCGCAGGGCTCCGGCATTCGGCTGTACTGGCTGATCGGCCTGCTCTGTTGTCTGATGACGTTGTGCCTGAACAGCGAGGGCAGCATTCTGATCACGACACCGATCATCATCCGGATCGGGACGCTGCTGAATCTTCAGAACCGCCAGAAATTCCCGTATCTGATCTCCGGCGCCCTGGTCGCGATCGCGTCCAGCGTTCCGATCGGAGTCGGCAACCTCGCCACCCTGATCGGGCTCCGCATCATCGGGATGAATCTGAATACGTACGCGGCGCAGATGCTGCTCCCGGCCTTGCTCGGAATCGGCGCCATGGCGATGTTGCTGTTCCTGCTCTTCCGACATGCTATCCCGCGGCGTATCACTTTGTTCCTGCCGCCGGATACTCCGGTATTCCCGGACCACATTCCTCGTGCCTACTACAATCCGAAAACAATCGACCGTTGGATTCACAAGGGGAACTCGCCGCCAGCCGCTTCCATCGATTGGAGCTTGTTCCGCGCCGCTCTCGCCATCGTAGTCTTGGTAAGGATCGGTTATTATGCAGGCGCCCGGATCGGCATTCCGCCGGAATGGATCGCGGCAGCAGGGGCGGTCTCTCTGCTCGCCATCCGGTGGATCCGAGTCGGTGTCGGGCCGACAGACCTGTTGAGGAAAACCCCTTGGTCGATGTTCGTTTTTGCGGTCAGTCTATATATGGTCGTCGATTCGGTTCACCGCTCCGACATAACCGGCCTGCCGATGCAGGCGCTGAAGCCATATCTGGAGGCCGGAGGGCTGCAGACGGTCATGTTGGCAGGCTTCTCGGCGATGCTGATGTCGGGTCTGTTGAACCACTTGCCTGCCGGGATGCTCAGCGCCTTATCCTTATCCGAGTTGGGCCTGGATCCGGGTACGCTGCAGCTGGCTTATTTGGCGAATGCGCTTGGAATGGAGATCGGCGCCCTCCTGACACCGTTCGGCTCGGTCGGCTTGATGCTATGGCTGTTCCTACTGCGCAAGCACCATGTGGAGCTCTCTTGGAAGCGGGCCGTGTGGGTTATGTGCGTCGTCGTTCCTATCAGTCTAGCAATCAGTCTGCTCGGCTTGTATGCCGGGGCGCGGTGGCTGACTGGGTAACGATACTCGCAAAAAGTGAAGTGAAGGAGGTGTACTATGAACACCATGCGTGCGTTTATTGGAAAGCAGATTGAAATGGAAATTACGGGGAGGAAAATGCCGGTTCGGGGGTACCTGATCGATCTCGGCAGCGACATAGCCGTGGTCCATAACGGAATGCAGTTCTTGTACTTGCCTATTATTCATCTTCAGTGCATGTCTCTCTGCCAGCCCATCGACACGAGTCTGTCCGAGCCGCCGGAGCCGCCCTTCGAGAGTCAGACCGACATCTCGTACCGCAAAGTGCTGATGAATGCCAAAGGGATATTCACGGAGCTGTATATTACGGGCAACCAGTCCATTCACGGATACTTGACGAGCATTATGAACGATTTCTTCGTGTTCTATTCCCCGGTGTTCCGTTCGGTTTTCATTTCCATGCATCATTTGAAATATTTGATCCCCTACTCGCCGAACGTGACGCCCTATTCGCTGAAGCAGGACCGGTTCCCGCTGAATCCCAGCTCCCTGTCGCTCGCCCGAACGTTCGATCAGCAGCTGAAGAAGCTGGAAGGCGAATTCGTCATCCTCGACCTGGGAGAGAATCCGAACAAAATCGGTCTGCTAAGAAGCGTCCAGAACAACATGCTGGAGCTCATAACCGCCGACGGCAAGACGATCTTCCTGCATATGGAGCACGTCAAAACCGTTCACGTTCCCTAAGAAACTAGAAAAGCTTAGATATCGGCAAACCCGTCCATTGGCGGGTTTTTCCTTGCGGGGTTAACCCGTGAGCGAGCTCTCAGGCGCCGAGCCGCGCGAGGGCACGACGAGCTTGCGCTTCTGAATTTCGGAATAGAGCATCGAGATGAACGCGCGTTCCAATTTCATTTCAACAGCCTGCAAGTAAACGTCGATCAGATGAGCGTCGCTAAGCTTATGCATGGCAGCATGATCCCTTCCATTTTATGTAATATCTTCCCAACCTTATACCTAATATGATAGTCAAACTTTCCCTGAATCTCAGCACAATCCTATTGCATTCCCTCGCATTCTTTTCTTTCAACGTGTTGCATCGGCTCTACAATAAAATGCAAAAGAATTTGGCGTTTAGGGACTCTAGCAATATACTTTCTTTTTTTGATTTGATAAAATAAGGAAAGATTTAGCCCATCCGGAGCGAAGAGGTGAAGCAACAGCGTGAGCAAAAGCTGGAAGGTACTTGTAGTGGACGAGCACCCTCTGTTTGCCCATGCGACCGAGCAGCTGCTATCGAGAATCGAACGCGTAGAAGTCGTCGGAGTGATCGGTACCGCCCTGCATTGTATGGATGCAATCGCGAGATACAATCCCGATATAATATTCCTGGACTATCAGCTGCCTGACCATGAAGCGATAGAGATCGTCGCTACCATCAAGAAGAGCTACCCCAACATTCATATTCTGATATTCACCGGCAAAGACATTCCCGAACTGATGAATCCGTTCCTGGAGCTGCAAGTGAGCGGAGTGCTGTCCAAGGGAGCGAATCACGCCGTTATCATCCAGCACGTCCAAGGCATTATGAACAATTACGCCATGGTACCGCTCTCCCTCTATCATGAGCTGCGGAGGGTCCCGAAGTCGCCGCTCCTCGATGCCGGGCTGACCCGGGACGAGATCAAGATTATGGTCATGCTCGTCAAGGGCGAGACCCATGAGCATATCGCCATCCAGATGCATATCAGCAAGCGGTCCGTGGACAATTATTTGAAGAAGATCTATAGCAAGCTCAGCGTACAGACCCGTTCGCAAGCGATCGAGAAATTCCTCCAGAGCGACTATTACGAGCTTGCCTTGAAAGGGGACTAGAGCCGTGAAGCTCGCTACGAAGCAATTGCTGGATGAGGCGGCGGACCGGTACATGGCGGACAGCGAGCTGAACGGCCTGCTGAAGCGGTTCATAGCGCGGAAGGTGGAAGAGCAGTCGGCGTGGGCGGAGCTGACGATGGCGACGCACACCCTGTTCGGGGGGACGCATCCGCATATCGAGGAAGCCGCCGCGGTCACCGAGATGCTGCTGCTCGCGCTCGATATCGTCGACGACCTGCAGGACGGAGACAATCCCGAGATGCCGTGGCTGCAATGCGGACACGCCGTAGCCTTGAACGCCATCCTCTCGCTCGTGTTCGCCTCCGTAGGCGAGCTCGCCCGGCTGAACGGGCAGGGGTCCGCCCCCAATATCGACCTGCAGGTCGTGAGCCAGCTCGTCGCACAGGGCGTGCGGGGACAGCAGCTCGACATCAGCCATGCCGTCGAGACGGAGCAGGATTATATCGAGATGATCAGCGCCAAGTCGGGATCGATGCTGCGGCTCGCTTGCTATATCGGCTACGCGGCGGCCGGTCTGGAGGATACATCCGCGATGAAGCGGATGGAAGAGCTGGCGCTCACGATCGGCATCATTATCCAGATTCGCAACGACGTCCGCGACATCACCCGCTGGGATTTGAAGAACGATTTGCTGCACAAGAAAAAAACGCTGCCCGTCCTGTTCTTGCTCACCGAAGAGGCGGACGACGCGTTCGAGCCGCTCCTCGCCTATTATGAAGGCCGGCTGTCCCGCGACGAGTTCCTGCTTCACAAGCACGCATGCCTCACGCACATCGAACGTAGCGGGTGTCTGGAATACGCGGCGGTCATCGAGACGCTGTTCAGGGACCGTGCGGAGGAACTATTGGCAGGGTTGGGACGCGGTCCGTCCGAACGCTCCGATTTCCTCCATCTGACCCTCGGAGCGGCAGGCTAGACTGCGGAATGGGCCTCCAGCTCCTCGAGTCGGCGCCGCAGCTCTTCACGGTCGAAGTGCTCGCCGATGAAGACGGCTACGTCCGGCACCTCGCGCTGAGGAGTAATCCGCATGCAATCGAGCTGGCGGTACGCATATTGGAACATGAACCGGGAAGAGGTATCCGTGAACGTCAGGATGCCTTTGGCCCGGTATATTTCATTGGGCAGCTCGTTCATGAATTGCTCGAACCGTTCGCTGTCCACTGGACCGTCCATATAATGCGTATAGACCATGACATGATCGTGAGAATGATGAGCATGGCGGTGAGAACGGTCGTGAGACTGGTCGAGATCGTGACCTTGGTGATCATGATTATCGTGGTCGTGACATTGATGATCGTGGTGATCGTGGTCGTGGCCTTGCTGGTCATGTTCGGCCTCGGGACCCATTGCTATCGGCTCGTTAAGGCTTGAGACCAAGCTCAGGTCGAACTCGCAGCGCACCGTATCCAGCACCCGAGCATGCCCGTTCCATTCTTCGATCAGGACATGGCAGGCGATCCGCTCCTCTTCGGAGATGAGATCGATTTTGTTCAGCACGATGAGCGAGGCGGCGCGCAGCTGGTCCTTCATGAGCCGATACGTTTGGCCTTTGCCCTTCTCGTGAGCGGCCAGCAGCTGCGCCGCATCCATGACCGTGACGATGCCCTTCAGTTCCGCGCGAAGCAAAAGCGAGGCTTCCGTCACGCCGTCGAGCAGCTCCAGCGGATTCGCCGCGCCGGTGCACTCCACATACACCACATCCGGCCGATGCTCATTCACCAGCCGCATAATCTCCACACCCAAGTCTCCCCGCACTGTGCAGCAGATGCAGCCGCTCAGCATTTCGGCCATCGCGACGCCTTCTCCCACCTCCAGCCCGTCGAGATTCACGTCTCCGATTTCATTCATGACGACGGCCGCTTTAAGTCCCTCCGCTTCGGCCTGCTGGAGCAGCCGGGCGAGCAACGTCGTTTTGCCGCTGCCGAGAAACCCGGCCAGCACATACACCGGGATGACGCGCTCGCGCCCGGCGTTCTTCTCGTACTCAGTCTTACTCATAGTGTAGACTCCACTCCTCCAATAATATTCGGAATTTCCATCCGGATCATGCGGGGACTCTAACCTCGAAGGAGGTGGCGTTCCATGGATCGCGAAACGATTCGTGCGATGGAGCCGAAGTACACCGGGAATACCCGTCATCTGACGGAAGGCGAAGCGGCGGCCATCATGCACAATGACCCGACCTATGAAGGGGATGAGGACGGTATGCTCGAGCACATCCCGCCCGTTCTGCTCCTCGGCATCAACCGCCCGCAATAACCGCCTGCTCCCGACATAACGGTCCCTAACCCTTCCGGATGTCCGGAAGGGTTAGGCACGTAGAGGACGCGAGCAAGTACTCCGATTTCCACGTATTCGGCCCGCTTGGCTACTTGGAAGGATTCGGATCCTGCTTGCCCAGCAATTGCGTCAGTTCTTTCATGAACATATTGATATCCTTGAACTGCCGATAGACGGAGGCGAACCGTACGAAGGCGACTTCGTCGACAGGGTGCAGCTGCTCCATGACGAGCTCGCCGATCTCCCTGCTGGCCACCTCGGCGTGGGCATGGCTGCGCAGCTCCTTCTCTACTTCCGCAACGATGAATTCCAGCTGCTCCATCGACACCGGCCGCTTCTCGCAGGCGCGGATGAGGCCCCGCAGCATTTTATCCCGGCTGAATTCCTCCCGGCTCCCATCTTTCTTGATGACGATCAGTGGAGTCTCTTCGATCATCTCGAATGTCGTGAATCTTCTCTGGCACTTGTCGCACTCCCGGCGTCTGCGAATCGACCGATTCTCGTTCGCGGGCCTGGAATCCAGCACTTTGGTGCCGGCATAATCGCAGTACGGACACTTCATCGGCGTTCCTCCTTCGTCTTCCGGCTGACCGTGATTTCCATTGTTTTGATAGCATGAACCTATTTCAACCGTCGCATAATAGGATTACCAACGACAAGGAGGTGAACAACATGGCAGGACAAGGATCTCGCTCCAACCAACTTGTAGTTCCCCAAGCGAACCAAGCGTTGGACCAGCTGAAATTTGAAGTCGCGCAAGAGCTTGGCATTTCCATGTCGACAGACGGGTACTATGGCAACATGGCTACTCGCGACGCCGGATCCATCGGCGGTAACGTAACGCGCCGCCTCGTACAGATCGGCGAGCAACAACTGGCAGGTCAACAACTGAGATAATCCGTTCCCTACAAGAGAAACGCGAGACGGCCCTTCATCCTTCGGGAGAGGGGCCGTTGCTTTTGCACGGGCTTACGTAGTGCGGGGCCCCAGTTCCTCATCGTACAATTTCACGTATTTATTATAATAATACATCACCCGCTGAATGTAATGGCGGGTTTCCCCGAACGGGATTTTATCGATATTTTTGAGCGTCCCGTCCCAGATTCCGCTCGACAGCCACTTCCTCGCATTGCCGGGTCCGGCATTGTAAGCCGCGAGCACCGCGATCCGGTTCGAATCGAACTGCTGGTACAGCGAGTTCAAGTACCAGGCCCCCACCTCGATGTTCACGTCCGGCCGCTCTAGCGAATGCACCGTTTTGTCCGCGTAATCGGCCTTCTCCACGATCCATTGCGCCGTATCCGGCATGAGCTGCATGAGGCCGATCGCGCCCTTGCGGGACGTCTTCTCCGGGTTGAAATTCGTCTCGACCCGGATAATCGCGGCGATCAGGAACGGATCCACGTTGTAGTTCGTGGCGCTGACCCGGATATCCTTCTCGTACTTGATCGGATACATCCATGTGCCGAGCAGTCTCGTATTGTAGAACAGGAACACGACGAACAAGAACAACAATAGAGCAAAAACGCGTTTTTTTCGAAAAAACTTCATCCCAATCCCTTTCTGCTCCAAAATTGGTCCAGCTGCCGTTCGGTCGCTTCGAGCGTACCGCTGTTGTCAATCACGATATCCGCCCATTGCCGCTTCTGCTCGATCGGCAGCTGCGCCGCGAGCCGCCGCTCCGCCTGCTCCGCCGTGAGGGAATCGCGCGCCATCAGCCGGGCGAGCTGCACCTCGCGAGGGACATATACAAGCATCACTTCCTCGAACATGGAAGCCAGGTTCGACTCGTAGAGCAGAGGGACATCGACGACGACGAGCTTGTCCGGCTGCAAGCGCTCGAACTGCGCGAGCTGTTCCCGCATTGTAGCGCGGATCGGGGGATGCAGAAGCCCCTCGAGGTCCCGCCGGGCCGTCTCGTCGCCGAAGATCCGCTCGCCTAGCTTCTTGCGGTTCAAGCTCCCGTCCTCGTTCAGGATGGCTTGTCCGAACCGCTCGGCGACTTGCGCCAGCACGGGACTGCCCGGAAGGACGACCTCGCGCGCGATCCGATCGGCGTCCACCAGGTTCGCCCCCCGCTTCACGAGCATCGCCGAGACCGTGCTCTTCCCGCAAGCAATACCCCCCGTCAAGCCAATGTTCATTTGGGCTCCCCCTTGTGCCACTCATCTGGATTCCATACGCCAATCACTGGATTACAAGAGCTTCATCAGCCCCATAAGGATCAAGAGAAATCCGGGGAGAAAGCTCAGCTTCTTCATCCAGGCCCGGTTCGCGTACAGCATGCCGACACGAAGCCCTGTCGCAATGAACAGGCCGCTCGAGCAGGCGATCACGAATGCGGTCATGAGCGAGCTGAACCCGATGAAGGCCGCCCCGATACCGGCGCCGAAGGCGTCCAGCGACAGCGCGATCCCGAGCAGCACCGCTTCCGAGGCTGAGATAATACCGGACCGGTCCATATCGGCGAGCGACGGCTTGCGCAAAATCTGAATCACGAGGCCGAGCCGCTTCCACTCGATGACGACGATCGTCTTGACCTGGTCTCCTTCGTTCTTTGTCACCTCTGTGACGGTAACCGGGACCTGCTCCCCCGCCCCTTCCGAATCGGCGTCCGGCTGTTGGTTACGGACGATCTGCAGGATCGCCCATACCCCGATCCCGATCAAAATCAGCGCTCCGATGCTCGTAGCGGCGCGGGGACTTAAGAATTGGGACACAAAGGCGCCGAGCTGCATCGCGATCCAGAAGATGAATCCCGAGCAGCCCGAGATGATGACGATCGACAGCACTGGAATCCGAATTCGTCTTAATCCGTAAGTAACCCCTACGCCGAAGCCGTCCAGGCTGACGGCCAGCGCTAATAAACACAAAGACACATATAGCTGCATCCGCACGACGTCCTCTCCGCTCTAGGCTCTTACCCACTATATGCGAAAGAGGCGGTTTCGTGCCTTACAGCTTCTGACACTCGGGGCACAGATGGGTACCCCGGCCGCCGACGACCGTCTTCACCATAAGCGTCCCGCAATGGGAGCAAGGGTCGCCGTCGCGGCCGTAGGCGTGCAGCTGGTGCTGGAACATTCCCATTTCGCCCTGTCCGTTCACATAGGACTTGATCGAGGATCCGCCGGCATCGACGGCATCTTGCAGGGTGGAGACGATCGCGGTGTGAAGCGCATCCAGTTCCTCCCGCGAGAGAGACCTCGCTGGGCGCTCCGGATGAATACGCGCCATATGGAGCGCTTCGTCCACATAGATGTTGCCGATGCCGGTCACGATCTCCTGGTTCAGCAGCAGCGGCTTGATCTTCGTCGAACGGGATGCCATCCGCTGCCGGAATTCCTCGGCCGTGAACGCCGGATCGAGCGGCTCGACGCCCAGCTTGTTCAGCGGAGCGCTCGACCACTCCTCGCCCGGCGCGAACAAGTGCATCGTGCCGAATTGGCGCACGTCCTTGTAGCGGAGCTCCGTGCCGTCGTCGAAATGGAACACGACGTGCGTATGCTTCTCCACCGGCTCCTCAGCCCGGTACACGCCGTACCGGCCCTCCATGCGCAGGTGGGACACGAGCACGAGCTCGTCAAGCAGCAGGCGCAGGAACTTGCCCCGCCGCTCGACGGCGCGGATCGTCTGCCCTTCGAGCAAATGGCTGAACTGCCGCACGTCGTCCGGCCGCTGAATGATGCGCGGCAGATGGACGGAGACGCGTTCGATCCGCTTGCCCGCGACGAGCAGGGTCAACGTGCGTCGAACCGTTTCTACTTCTGGCAATTCAGGCATGATGTGTTCTCCTTAGCTGTATAAAATGATCCATAATAACGCTTGCGATCCGATTTATTTCGCTTCGTACCAATTGACGCCGTCGTTCACGTCAACCTTGAGCGGAACGTCAAGCGCCAAGGCGCTCTCCATCACTTCCGGCACCAATGCCCGCATGAGCTCCAGCTCCTCCTCCGGTACCTCGAACACGAGTTCGTCATGCACCTGCAGCAGCATGCGGCTTCGCACGCCCGCGTCCTGCATCCGCTTCGCGATCTGCACCATCGCCAGCTTGATAATATCGGCGGCCGTCCCTTGGATCGGCGTGTTCATCGCCGTACGTTCCGCGAACGAGCGTAGGTTGAAGTTCGACGCGTTAATGTCCGACAAGTAGCGGCGGCGCTGGAGCAGCGTCGTCACATAGCCGTTCGTGCGGGCTTGCTTCACGATGTCGTCCATATAGCGGCGGACGCCCTGGAAGACGGAGAAGTATTGTTCGATGAATTGGGCCGCGTCCTTCCGCGTAATGTGCAGGTTCTGCGACAGCCCGTAGTCGCTGATCCCGTAGACGATGCCGAAGTTGACGGCCTTCGCCTGCCGGCGCATGTTCGCGTCCACCTCGGTCTCGGCGACGCCGAACACGTCCATCGCCGTCTTCGTGTGGACGTCCATATTGTTGCGGAATGCCTCGATCAGCTTCTCGTCCTTCGAGATGTGCGCCAGCACCCGCAGCTCGATCTGCGAGTAGTCGGCGGCCAATATATGCCAGCCCGGCTCCGTCGGGACGAACACTTTGCGGATCTTGCGCCCTTCCTCGAGCCGGATCGGAATGTTCTGCAGGTTCGGGAACTGGCTGCTCAGCCGTCCCGTAGCGGCGATCGTCTGCTGGTAATACGTATGCACCTTGCCGGTCTCCGGGCGAATTTCCTTCAGCAGCCCTTCCACATACGTCGATTGCAGCTTCGCGAGCTGCCGGTAATGGAGAATGCTCCGCACGATCTCGTGATACGGCTCGAGCTTCTCCAGCACCTCGGCATCGGTGGAATACCCGGTCTTCGTCTTCTTGACGACCGGGAGCTTCAGCTTCTCGAACAGCACGTCGCCGAGCTGCTTGGTCGAATTCAGGTTGAATTCCATGCCGGCCAAGCCGTAGATCGTCTCGGCGAGCTTGTCGATCGTCTTGCCGAGCTCCGCGCCCAGCTGGCGCAGTCCCTCTCCGTCCACGCGGATGCCGGTCTTCTCCATCCCGGCCAGCACGGCGGCGAGCGGCTTCTCGAGCTCGAAGTACAGCCGGTTCATCTCCTTGTCTTCGAGCTCGCGGCGCAGCACCGGCACGAGACGATTCACCAACGCGGCCTTGCGGCACAGATGCTCGCTCAGAGGCTCGAGCTCCGGCAGCTTGAACTTCGCGCCCTTGCCGTACACGTCCTCGTCGGCGGCGATGCGGGGCAGCCCGAAACGGCCGGCGAGCGCGTGGAGCGCATGATTCGACTCGGTCGGATCGAGCAAGTATGCCGCGATCAGAACGTCGAAGTCCACGCCGCGCAGCGGCACTTGTCTCCATGCGAGCGCTACCTCGGCGCGGTGCATGTCGTACACATACTTCTTCTCATCGGGGTCCCCGAGCCACCGGCGGATGGGCGCTCCGCTCGCGGTGAACAGCCGGTCGCCTGGAAGGTACGCCACCCCCGTCGGGGTGAAGAAGCTGAGTCCCACGATCGCCGCGGTATGCGGGTTGTCGCCGATCACTTCCACGTGCACCGCCTCGACCTCGCTCGCCTCCAGCTGCTTCACGAAGCCCGGGATCCGGCCTTCGTACAGCACGTAGACGTCGAGCTCCTCCTGGGGCTCGTCCGACACAGGCGCGCTCGGCAGCTCCAGCTTTTCGATCAGCGACTTGAATTCGAGCTTGCGGAACATCGCGCCGAGCGCGTGTCCGTCGTAGCCGTCGTACTGCAGCGTGTCCAGCTCAATCTCGAGCGGCACCTCGCGGTAGATCGTGGCGAGATCCTTGCTCATGCGGGCGCTGTCCGCGTGCTCGCGGATCTTCTCCTGCATCTTGCCGCTGATCTCGTCGACGCGGGCCAGCACTTCTTCCACGCTGCCGTATTGATGCAGCAGCTTCAGCGCGGTCTTCTCGCCCACGCCCGGGATGCCCGGAATGTTGTCCGAGGCGTCGCCCATCAGCCCCTTCAGATCGATGATCTGATGCGGCTTCAGCCCATACGTCTCGTGAATGTGCTCCGGCGTGAAACGCTCCACCTCGCTGACGCCCTTGCGGGTCAGGGCTACCGTTACGTTCGGGGAGCTTAGCTGCAGCATATCCTTATCGCCCGTAACAACGACGACCGGGAAATCCTTCTCGTCCGCCAGGCGCGTCATCGTCCCGATAATGTCATCGGCCTCGTAGCCGGCCAGCTCGAACTGGGAGATGCCGAACGAGCGCAGCAGCTCCTTCACGACCGGGAATTGCTCGGACAGCTCGGGAGGCGTCTTCTCCCGGCCGCCCTTGTAGTCCTCGTAGCCTTTATGTCGGAACGTCACTTTGCCCGCGTCGAAGGCGACGAGGAAGTGCGTCGGTTTCTCTTCTTCGATGAGCTTGAGCAGCATGGTCGTGAACCCGAACACCGCGTTCGTATGCAAGCCGGATGAATTGCTAAGGAGCGGCAGCGCGAAAAACGCCCTATAAGCGACGCTATTGCCGTCAATTAGAATCAATTTGCTCATTATCCACCTCTTTTAGTCCAGTCCTTCTTCCATCATAGCACAAATGGCTCTCATATCCTATGCACCGCGCTCATATGGATGAAGGATAAAGGAGATGTGGGCCTCATGAGGAAAACGAGCATTCCGCAGACGGTACGGACGCTGTTCTTCGACATGAACAATACGATGATCGACCCGGAGCAATCGTTCGAGCGGTGCTTTACGAATATTTTGTCCGATTTCACAGGAAGATGGGAGCCCGACGATCCGGCTGCGACCCCGGACAAAGCGGTCCAGCTGTATCTGAGCGAGTGGAACAAACGCAAGAGCAAAGGCGGCGCGGATACGTTCGAGCTGCGCAAGCAATGCCTGAAGGCCGCCCTGCGGCATTATCCGTTCGCCGTTAACGATGCGTTCGTCCACTCCTTCTTCCGCGAAATGAAGAAACAGCAGCGGCAGCATGCCGTGCTGTTCCCCCAAGCCGCCGAAACGGTGCGCGCGCTGGCCAAGCACTATCAGCTGGCCGTCATCAGCAACGGCAACCGCGACGTCCAGCACGGGATGATCACCCGGTTCGGCCTGTCCGGCGAGCTGCCGATGGAGCGGATCTTCACGTCGAAGAAGGGGGAGTACCGCAAGCCCGACCCCGCCATCTTCCTCCACGCCCTGAAAAACACCTCTACCCCGCCCTCCGAAGCCGTCATGATCGGCGATTCCTGGACGAACGATATTGCGGGAGCGCTCAAGTGCGGCATGCATGCGGTCTGGATCAACCGGAACAGCGGCAAAAAAATAACGGGGCGCAAGATCGGGAAGCAAAAAGTAACGGTCATTCGCCATATTCAAGAGCTCCGGGACGTACTGCCATTCGAAGGCTGACAGACGACATAGACGCTGCCCTTGCGCGACTTCGCCTCTTTCTTCAGCTTAGCCGCCTCCTGGGAGATGTGCTCCAGCGTCATCTCCGCGTAACCCGGGCACAGGATCAGCGAGAGCGACAAGCTTACGCCGTCGGCGTCGACGGGCTGCCCCTCGCGGTCGAATACCCGGCGGCGCTCTTCCCCGGGCCTCGGCTCGTAGAAGGAGCCAACTCCCTGCTCGAACAGATGGATCATTTCCTCGCACAGCCGCTCCGGCTCGTCCGCATCCGTGATGACGATGAAGTCGTCGCCCCCGATATGGCCCACGAAATCGAACGGGTGGCCGCTGATCCGGCTCGCCTCCTGCAGGACATCGCCGGTGAACTGAATCATCTGATCCCCTTTATGGAAGCCGAAGCGGTCGTTGTACCATTTGAAAAAATCCAGATCGGCGTAAATCACGGAAAAGTCGCGCTTCTCCCCCAGCCGCTTCGTAAGCTCCCGCTGGATCTGCACGTTGCCCGGGAGTCCGGTGAGCGGATTGGCGATACGGGCATGCTCGATGTGGGCCTTCGTAATCGACTCCAGAATCGACCGGATGGACGCAGCGCCTAGGAATTGACCCGACGAGGTGATGACGACATAGTCGTACAGCTGGTTGAATTCCCGGGATGTCGCCATCTGGGACACTTGATCGATCGGCATCTGCTCGTCCACGATGAGCGGATACCTATCCATGAGCTGGCTGATCGGCCGGTTCCAATAGAGCGACAGGCCGTATTGGCCCGCGAGCTGCTGGAACAGCTTGTCCCGCATAATAAGGCCGACCGGAGCGCCCTTCGCGACGATGACCGCGCAGATGACGGGCTCGTTCGCCCGGAAGTAATTGGCGACCTCCGAGATGGACGTATCGGGTCCGAACGTCCGATTCGGGACGGCGAGCTGCCCAATGGTCATTAGGGCGCTCGCGCTCTTCAGCTTGCGCTGGCGCAGCAGATGCTCCATGACGTCCCTGGACAACGGCGCGAGAAGGGGCTCCGGCCGCGCGAGGAAGTAGCCTTGGCCGAGGTGGACGCCCATCTGCATCAGCTTCATAAGCTCCTCGAGCTTCTCGATGCCTTCGGCGATGATACGGATGTTCATTTTCTCGGCGAAGGAGACGAATGTCTCCAGGATGTTCTCTTTGATCTTGTCTTTATGGATATCCTGAATGAGCGAGCGGTCGACCTTGATGAAATCCGGCTGCAGCTCGGCAATCGCCTGCAAGGAGGAGTACCCCGCCCCGGCGTCGTCGATCGCGATCTGGTACCCTTGGCTGCGATAGTGCTGCAGCAGCAGCTTCGTCGTCGTGAAATCCTCGATCGAGCTGCGCTCCGTAATCTCGAACACGACATTGTGGGGAGTCAGCCCGCGGGCTTCGAGCAGCTTGAGCGTCTGACCCGGGGTGAATTGGGGATCGTGAATGACATGGGCGGGAATGTTGATGAACACCCGCTCCGTCTGCGACAGGCCGATACAGCCGGAGACCGCTTTCTCGCGCGCGAGCCGGTCCAGCATGTACAGCATGTTCTCCCTCTCGGCGAATTGGAAGAGGTGGATCGGGGAATGGAACACGGAGCCGACCGGACCGCGGGTGAGCGCTTCGTAGCCGAAGATGCGCGCATCCTCGAACGAGACGATCGGCTGATACACGGACGTAATGAGCTGCAGGTCCATGATCGACAGGAACTCACGGGTTTCGTCGGACGCCTCGGAGCCGTCCTGCAGCCGGGCGGCGCGAATCGCTTGCTTCACAGCTATGTAGATGCAGTGGTCCATATGGGCCAGGTCGGACTCCCCGAAGGCGCCCTTCCCTTTCCCGTCGGCTCTGTTCGGTCCCTCTGAGAGCAGGGCCGTCCCCATATGAAAATCGATCGGCACCTGCCGGCGGTCCGACTCCGTCTTGTAGCGGATCAGACGGGTCAGCTCCAGCTTCAAACGGGTGCCGATCTCCTGCAAATCTTTGTAGTGCCGGTCGTCGGGCTGCTTCACCTTGAGTGCGGCGAAGAAAAAGAAATCGGCTCCGACCCGGTTCATTTTGAATATCGATGGGGTCTCGGCTTGGAGCTGCAGCAGGCTCGATTTGATCGAAGTGAGCAGATGCTCTCCATAACCGCTGCCCGCCAGGCTTTCCCATTCGGCATAGCGGGCGATGTCCAAATAAATCAGCCCTACTCGGCTTGTTTTCCATTGATGTCGGATCCGTTCCAGCTCTTGGCTGTTCAATCGGAACATGCTTATCCCTCGCAGTATTATACGTTCAGATCCGGCCGCTTGCCCTTCACGAGATATACGACGCTCTCCCCGATGTTCGTCGCGTGATCCGCCATCCGCTCCAGGTAGCGGCTGACGAAGCAGAGCAACAGCGACTGGTTGACCGTCTTCGGATTGTCCACCATGAACACGAACAATTCGCGCAGAATCTGGCTGTGCAGCTGGTCGACTTCATCGTCCATTTTCGCCATCTTGTACGCCAGATCGACGTTCTCATTGACGTACGCGTCGATGCTCTCGTTCGTCATGAGCTGCACGATCTCGGCCATCCGTGGAATGTCGACGAGCGGCTTGATCAGCGGCTCCTCGCCGATGCGCAGCGTAACCTTCGCGATATCGACCGCCAGGTCTGCCATCCGCTCCAGATCGCTCGCCATCCGGAAGGCGATGATGATGCGGCGCAGATCTTTGGCCACGGGCTGCTGGGTCGCGATCAAGTTCGTGCCCAGCTCGTCGATCTGCTCCTCCATCGCGTTGATAGCCGCATCGTCGGCGATAAGCTGCCGGGCCAAGTCCAGGTCTCCGGCCTTCAGCGACTGGACGGACAGGAGGATCGCCTTCTCCACCTTCTCGCCCATCTCGATCAAATGCTTGCGCAGTCCGCTCAGCGCGGAGTCAAACTGTTGACGCTTCGTTACCATCGCTTAAGTTCCCCCTACTCGAATAATCAGCCGAATCGGCCGGTAATGTAATCTTCCGTACGCTGATCGTCCGGGTTGGAGAACAGCTTCACGGTGTCGGCGAATTCGACCACTTCCCCGTTCAGGAAGAACGCGGTCTGGCCGGATACGCGGGCCGCCTGCTGCATGTTGTGCGTGACGATGACGATCGTATACTGGTCCTTCAGCTCCTGGATCAGCTCCTCGATCTTCAACGTCGAGATCGGATCGAGCGCCGACGTCGGCTCGTCCATCAGCAGAATCGTAGGGCTGACCGCCAGCGCCCTGGCGATGCACAGCCGCTGCTGCTGCCCGCCGGACAAGCCGTAGGCCGATTTTTTCAAGTAATCCTTCACTTCATCCCACAGTGCGGCGGCGCGCAAGCTCTTCTCCACGATCTGATCGAGCTCGGCCTTATTGGAAATCCCATGAATACGAGGGCCGTAAGCGACGTTCTCGTAGATCGACTTCGGGAACGGGTTCGGCTGCTGGAACACCATCCCGATCCGTTTGCGCAGCGCCTCCACGTTCACGCCGGGACCGTAGATGTCTTCGCCCCCGACCGTGACGTTGCCGCTGATCCGTACCCCGCGGATCGTATCGTTCATCCGATTCAGCGTGCGCAGCAGCGTCGATTTGCCGCAGCCGGAAGGACCGATGAACGCGGTGATCGACCGCTCTTGAATGTTCATCTCAATCTGCTTGAGCGCATGAAATTCCGTATAGTATAAATCCAGATTGGAGATTTCGATGATTGCCACTTGGATAGGCCCCCTTTTTATTTACTTCTCGCCGGTCATTTTCTTTTGGACCATACGGGTCGGGATGGCGATCAGCAGGTTGAATACGAGCACGACCAGAACGAGCAGCGCCGCGCTGCCTTGGGCGATCTCCTTCGCATCCGGCGCCAGCGAGCTGCCGCCGACATACCACAGATGGACCGCCAGCGTCTCGCCGATCGCGAACGGATCGAAGTCCGGGAATTTCCGGGATACCGAGGTCCCTGCCGTGTAGATCAAGATCGCCGTCTCCCCCAGCGCCCGTCCGGCGACCAGCGTGATTCCCGTCACGAGTCCCGGGAGCGCGGCCGGCAGCAGCACCTTGCGAATGCTTTGCCAGCGGGTCGAGCCCAAGGCGAGGGAAGCTTCCCAGTACGACTGGGGCACCGTGCGCAAGCTTTCTTCGGTTACGCGCACCAGAACAGGCAAGTTCAGCAGCGCCAGCGTGGCCGATCCCCCAAGGATCGAGAACCTCCAGCCCATCCAGTTCACGAAGATCAAAGCGCCGAACAAGCCGAATACAATCGAAGGCACGGAGGACAACGCCTCTACCGATATGCGGACGAGGTCCGTGAACTTGTTCTTCTTGGCGAATATGCTCAAGTACACGCCGGCCCCGATGCCGATCGGCGTTGCGAAGAGCATCGACAGGAATAAGATGTAGAACGAGTTGAACAGATGCGGCCCGACGCCGCCTCCCGCCGTCAGCTCTTGCGGCTTTCCGGTGATGAAGTGCCAGGACAGGTGAGGCAGCCCAGCCCCAAGGATGCGAACGAGGAACCAGGCGAGAATCAGGATGATGACAATGCCCGCGCCCCAAAAATAAATCGTGGCCAGCCGGTTCGTAATTTTGTTCAGGTTCATTTCAGGTCACTCCTTCGCGATAAGATCCGGATGCCGAGAATGAGACCCAGTGATACGAATAGGAGCAGCAGCGCCATCATGTAGAGCGCGTTGTTCCAAGCGGTGCCGTAGAACGTATTCGCCATATCCTTCACGATGGCGGTCGTGAGCACGGTCGTGGAATCGATCAGCGAGCTCGGGATTTTGGGCGAGTTGCCGATGACCATGAAGACGGCCATGGTCTCGCCGATCGCGCGGCCCATCCCCAGGATGACCGCGGTTAGAATGCCGGGGCGCGCGGCCGGCAGCAGCAAGCGCCAGATCGTCTGCCAGCGCGTCGCGCCGAGCGCGAGCGACGCCTCCTCGAGCCTCCGGGGCAGCGAGCGGATCGAGTCCTCGGAGATCGACATGATCGTCGGCAGGATCATGACCGCGAGGATGATCGCGGCGGGCAGGATGCCATAGCCGATGCCGCCGAATACTCGGGCAAGGAAAGGTACGATCACGGTCAGGCCGATCAAGCCGTAGACGACCGAAGGGATGCCGACGAAGAGGTCGGCCGCGGGGCGCAATATTTCGCGCATCCACTTTGGCGCGATCTTGGCGATAAACACCGCGCCTGACAAGGCTAACGGCACCGCCAGCACAACAGACAGCGCCGTCAGCAAGATTGTACTGTACAAGAATGAGAACGCGCCGAATTTCGGCTTGTCCGCTGTCGGGGACCAGTCCGAAGAGAAGAAAAACTCTTTAAGCGACACGTCCCGGAACGTCTGAAGCCCCTGGTAGCCAATGAAGGCAATAATCGCGAAAATTATGAGCGTGACGAGCGTAGCGCTGGATATAAACACCCACCGCATCACGTCGTCCGTTCGTTTCTGTCTTTTTGTCCATTTGTCGGAAGCCGACTTTATTCTTGCCATACCGATCACCAATAGCTCCCCCTCTCATTCCTTATGATAGGGGCGGACTGTTTTCCCCATATTAATAATTTGTAAAGTGAATGTAAAAACGGGCAGTACCTAAGCAACCGTACCCACAAGCTTAGAAAAGCCCAAAAAGAGCTGTGCCTCGGCACAGCTCTTGGGATTCCACGATCTTACTTCTTCAGAAGGTCGGCCGGCAGGAAGCCAAGGTCCACGACTTCTGGTTTATTCAAGAACTCTTTGCTCATAATAAAGTCGAGGAATGCTTTCGTAGCGCCAGTCGGCTCGCCCTTCGTGTACATATGCTCGATGCCGTACAGCGGGTATTTGCCGGCTTTGATGTTGTCGGCCGAATATTCGACGCCGTCCAGCTTCAATGCTTTGATCTTGTCATTGCCTTTGATGTAAGGCACGTCTACATATCCGATGGAACCGGCCGTGGTGCCTACCGCTTCCGCTACCGTTTTGCTCGCGTCTTGCGTTACGCCGTCTTTTGTAAACTCTTTGTTGTCCAGCACGATTTGCTTCACGAGCTTCCGAGAACCGGAGCTTTCTTGACGGTGTACAACGTTGATCGGCTGATCCTTGCCGCCTACTTCTTTCCAGTTCTTGATGTTGCCCATGAAAATGTCGGCTGCTTGCTGCTTGGTCAAGTTATCCACGCCCACGTCTTTGTTCACGATCAGAGCGAACGGAGCGAGCACGACGATGTTATCCTTCAGCTTGTCCTTGTATTGCGGATCGGCTTCTACGTCGGAGTTCCCGATATCGGATACGCCGTCAGCCACGTTTTTCACGCCTGTACCGGAGCCGCCGCCTGTTACCGTAACTTCGGCCTTCGGATTTTTCGCCATGAAATCTTGAGCGGCCTTCGCCACGAGCGGCTGCAGCGCCGTGGAGCCGGAGGCGGATACTTTCCCCGTCACTTCCGGAGCTTTAGTTGCTGTTGCTGCGGCGGAAGGAGCCGGAGTCGAACCGTTTGTCGTAGTTTTCGAATCGTTGTTTTTGGTCCCGCACCCTGCCAACGCCCCCGTAGTCAGAACCGCTACCATTGCCAAGCCTAGCATCTTTCTCGACATCAGCTTAAACATCTCTGAATGCCCTCCTCTTTCTCTTGGTTTGTTTTTGTTGTCTACGTTTGTAATCGTAGCAATTGATTGTTAAGAGAAATCCGTCTCAACGTAAAGGCAATGTAAAAATGTGAGCCGTCGGGTTGCCGGGGGAAAACGGTGAACTGGGTGAGTGCGCGATGCCGTCGGAAAATCCAGCTATTAGATGAAGAGAGTCGGCGGGTGACAGGTATACCGGCGTTCGTGGCAGGACGCCTGAGCAAGGTTTAACATACGATTTACAGACTCTCATGTTCTACTTAATAGTTTCTCCCTATACTGAGCCTAGATAGAGACATCCACATATTGGAGGGGTTCGAATGGGATGGAGGACGATGACAGTCTCCTGGAAAGGGAAGCTGCTGCTCAGCTTCGCGTTGCTCGCGCTCGCGTTTCTGGGTGTGGCGGGATTCAATCAGCAACAGGTACGCGGCATCGAGGAGCAGTTCGATCATCAGACGGCTAAAACCGAGCAGCAGCTATTGGCGCGGGATTTGCTCGTTATGACGCAGGAGCTGAAGGACATTTCTTCCGGCTTGATGATCTCCCGCGACCTTACATATGTAGACACCTACAATAAGAAACGGGCGGAATTCGAGGCCCTGATCAGCCGGATCGGCAATACGGCCGAGACCGACGAGCAGCGCGCCTGGCGCAGCGAACTCGTCATGGCCCGCACGAATTTCCTCGAACTGTTCGACCGGGCGGTGAGCTTGATGGAGAACAAGAGCTTGACCGACCGGGATATTCAAAAAAACACCGACTCCCTCTATCGGGAAACTCAGCAGGAGCGGGATCGGGTGTTCGAGCTGGTGAGCCGGTTCGACGCCGACTTCTCCCGGGCGGCGGACGCGGCGGCAGCGGCTTCTCGCGCCAGCTTGGCGCACACTACCGCAGTCATGGCGGTCGCTTCCCTGCTCGTGCTGCTCCTCACCCTGGCCGTCTCCGCTTATTTGCTGCAAGCGTTCATCCGGCCGGTGCGCCGCCTGCAGCGCGCCGCGGCGGTACTGGCCGAGGGTGACTTCCGCCAGCCGATCGGCTCCACGTCGCACGATGAATTCGGCCAGCTGAGCCGGGAGTTCGACCGGATGATGGCGCAGGTGCGGACGATGCTGCAGGGGACGCACGGCATCGCCTCCTCGCTGTCGGAGCGGTCCGGCCGGTTCCGGCATTTCGCGCAAGTGACGGCGTCCGCGAACGCGAGCATCGTCCGTGCGCTCGAGGAGATCTCCACGGGGGCCGACCAGCAGGCGGCCCAGACGGAGAAAAGTGCGCAGCTCGTCGCCGAGCTGGCGGACGAGGTGGCCGGCATCTCCGGCCACGCCGAGCACGTGCATGCGCTCAGCCGGGAGGCGAGCGGCAATACGCGGACGGGCTCGCAGGCCGTCCTGCAGCTGCAAGCGGCCGCCGGCCGCTCGGAGGAGCTGCTCGGCGCGGCGGCGGCGGCGATGGAACGCTTCGTCGCGGATTCCGAGCAGATCGGCCGCATCGTGCGGACAATCCGCGACATCGCGACGGAGACGAACGTGCTCGCCGTCAACGCCGCGATCGAGGCGGCGCGTGCGGGGCAGCACGGCCGCGGGTTCTCCGTCATCGCCGGCCAGGTGCGGCAGCTGGCGGATGAGAGCGCGTCGTCTGCAGGCTCGATCGCGCAGCTGATCGGCGCGCTGCAGGAGCAGACGCACGAGGTCCGGCAGCAGATGCACAGCGTGCAGGACGCCGCCGCCGTGCAGAGCGGCAAGCTCGCCGATACGCTGCAGTCGTTTCGCTCGATCGAGGCTTCCATCGAGCAGCTGCACGGGCGCATGGGGCTGATCCGCGAGCAAACGCATGCCGCCAAGACGCGCAACGCCGGCTTCGCCGAGACGCTGACACTCGTGGTGGCGATCGCCGAGGAGACCGCGGCCGGTGTGCAGGAAGTGAACTCCACGTCCGTGGAGCAGCACGAAGCGATCCAACAGATCGCGGCGCAGTCGGACGACATTCACGAGCTGGCGCAGCAGCTGTTCGAAGGCATGAGCCGGTTCAAGATGGAACTGGTAGGGTGAGCAGACGATGGCGGATCTGGGAAGGTAGAGCTGGAGCTCAGAAGGGTAACTTAACGGGTAAGCAGGTGTGAGTGGAACGTGGACGATTAGCTGGACGGATATGCGAGCGAGACTGGAACGTGGACGATCAGCTGGCGAGGACGGAGCGTTCAGGGGTAGCTTGACGGGTAAGCAGGCTAGACGGAACGTGGACGATTAGCTGGACGGATATACGAGCGCGACTGGAACGTGGACGATCAGCGGACGGATATACGAGCGAGACTGGAACGTGGACGATCAGCTGGCAAGACGGGCGTTCAGAGCTGGACGAATGGTCAGGCGCGAGCGGAACGTGGACAGGTCAAGAGCTTGGGACTAAACAAACAATGAGAGGGAATTTCTCCCTCTCTTCCAGCTCATAAGACGCGAAAAAGCCCAATGAGAGGGAAAATCTCCCTCAAATTCGGCCTAAATGACCCGGATCGAGCTAAATCCCGAGATAAAGAGGGAGGTTTTCCCCTTCTAACCCTCAAATCGTTCAGTTCGGTACGTAAAAGAGGGAGAAATTCCCTTTCCGTAAGCTCGGCAGGTGCTTACGCATTTGCGTGAGCGTGAAAAATTATTCACTTGCGCGCCCCGTGCACAACGAGCTTGTACCCGAGCCCGCGGATCGAGTCGATCTGGACGCTCTCCTGGTTCATCTCCAGCTTTTTGCGCAGGGAGCTGACATGCACGTCAACCGTGCGCTGCCCGCCTACATAGTCGAAGCCCCACACGATATTCATCAAATCGTCGCGAGTAATGACGACCCCCGGCCGTTGGGCCAAGTACAGCAGCACCTCGAACTCCTTGGGCCGCAGCGGGATCGACTGGCCGTTCAAGCTCACCTCGTACCGCTCCGGGTAAATTTTCAACTCGCCCAGCCGGATAACCTTATCCTGCGTGTCCTCGCTGAGCAGCATCCCTTCGTCGGACATCGTCCTCCGCATGACGGCGGACACGCGCGCCAGCAGCTCGGCGACCCCGAACGGCTTCGTGATATAATCGTCCGCGCCGCTCTTCAGCCCCTGGACGACTTCCTCTTCCGCATTGCGGGCCGTGAGGATGATGACCGGGGTCTTGTTGCCTTTTTGACGCAGCTTTTGCAAAATCTCAAACCCATTCAAGCCGGGCAGCATAATATCGAGAATGATCAGATCGTAAGCGAACTGCTGAGCGGCCTGCAGCCCTTCCCCGCCGTGATCGACGACGGTCGTCTCATAGCCTTCCTGCGACAAATTATAAGAGAGCAACCGGGCCAAGGTAGGCTCGTCCTCGATCACCAATATTTTTTTAGACATGCGAACCCCCCGCTCCAAAACTATAGTTAGGCTAAGTGTAGCATATGTTTGTAAACGTTGCTTTAATCTATTGTAAACGCCATGTAAAGAGAACCCCGCTGAACGGGGTCTCCACTTACATACTCATTCAACTATGAATGACCGGAAGCTCGATCGTGAACCGGGACCCGCTGCCGAGATCGCTTTCGACGCGAATGACGCCCTTATGCAGCTCGACGAGATGCTTCACGATCGACAGGCCGAGCCCGGTGCCGCCGGAGCTGCGGGAACGCGCCTTGTCCACCCGATAAAACCGTTCGAAAATGCGGGGCAAATCTTTCTTCGGAATGCCGATGCCGGTGTCCGTAATCTCGATGCGGATCCGCTCCGACTCTTGTTGGTCGCCGGGAACGGACATCGCCCGGACCTTCACCTTGCCGCCCTCCGGCGTATAATTGATGCCGTTCGAGAGCAAATTGATCATAATCTGGCCGAGCCGGTCCTCGTCGGCTTCCAAATACAGCTCCTCGCTCGCCTCCAGCGTAAGCCGGATCGATTTTTTCTCCGCCTCCGTCTGGAGCATCTCGATCGTCTTGCTCAGGAAACTGTTCAGATGCACGGGCGAGAACTGCAGCGGAATGCGCTTCGACTCGATCTTCGACAGCTCCAGAATGTCGCCGATAAGACGGTTCAGCCGTTCGCTCTCGTCATAGATAATTTGGAGGAATTGCTTCGCAATCGCCGGGTCGTTCATCGCGCCCGCGAGCAGCGTCTCGGCGAAGCCCTTGACGGCCGCGACCGGCGTCTTGAGCTCGTGGGACACGTTCGCCACGAACTCGCTCCGCACCTTCTCCAACCTCCGGATCGCGGAGATGTCGTGCATGACGATCACGAGGCCGGCCCATTCCTGCTCGACCGGAACCATCGGCACGAGGTTGACCTCCAGAATGCGCTCCTCCGGGAAGTAGAAGAACATCTCGTCGCGAATGCGCTCGTTGCGGTCCATGCTCTCCTGAATCATTTGCGCCAGCTCGTAAGGGAGCTTGGCTTCGTCGTACCGCTTGCCGATCAGCTCCTTGGGCGAATAGCCGAGGATGTCTTCCGCCGGCCGATTCAGCAGAACGACGATCCCGTCTTCGTCGATCATGACGACGCCGCTGATCATGTTGTCCATCACGCTGGACAGCCGGGTCTCATTCTCGCGAATGCGGTTCATCTGCACCTGCAGGCTGTCCGCCATCGTATTGATCGCTTGGCCCAGTTGGCCGATCTCATCCTGGTTGCGAATATAGACGCGCGATTTGTAGTTCATGTTAGTGATTTGCCGCGCGACGCGGGTTATTTTCTCCAAAGGCCGCGTCAACTGGTAAGCGATCCGATAGCTGATGCCCCCGGCGATGGCGAACACGACGAGCAGACCGCCGAGCAGCCCCCACCAGAGCGTGTTGATCGTCGTCTCGACTTCCTCTAGCGACATCGACAGCCGGGCGTAGCCGAACAGCTGATCCTGCTCGCGGATGGGCAGCGCCACGTAGAGCATCGTCCGGTTCGTCGTATCGCTGTGACGCTTGGAATAGCCTTCGCCGATCTCGCGCGCTTCGCGGATTTCTTCCCGGCCCGCATGGTTGTCCATCTGGCGCGGATCGGAGTCGGAATCCCCCAACACCTGCCCATCGGCCGCGACGAACGTCACCCGAGCCCCTGCCGACTGACGCAGGTTCACCGCGAGCTGGGCATACTCAGCCGGGGTCATGGCGGAAAAGGCGCGGCTATTCGGCTTCGTCGATTCCACGGTTGCGAGCAGCATCTCGATCTCCCGCTTCATGCTGCTCTGCAACGATTCGACCTTGGACCGCTCGATCATAACGGCCATGAAGACACCCGCGGCGAGAACCGAGGCGCCGATCAATATAATAAACAGCAGCGTTAACCTGGTGCGAAACTGCTTCATCGTCATGTTCCTTTCCCCGGCTGTTCGGATTCCGTTGCCGATTCTTCGACGTATCCAATCTATTTTATCTCGAAGGCTGCCGGGAATCCAGTTAAGATCATGTTAAGGCGCCATCCCGATGAATCCGCCCCCTATCCGTATAAAAACAGCCCGACCGGCACCGCCGGTCAGGCTGTTCGCATCTCGTCACTCCACTTCCGCGATGCGCACGACAAGGTTCACCCCATAGGGGAATCCGGTCGCGACGACCCGGAGCTCCCCGGACGAAGGCTCGTGCTGGAACTCGAGCAGATCCCCGCTATCCAGCCAGCGAATGGAAGAGACGGGGCGGTGCAGGCCGGTAAACCGTTTCTCCCCCGCGCCTCCGCCGTTCACGGTTACGTTGCTGTCGCCTCTGATCTTCAGGCGGTGGATGAACAAATACAGCTTGCCGTCCTTCCCCTCGAGAGCGAAGTCGCCGCCTTCGCCTTCGACCGCCGACGGACGGCCGTCGTAGATCGCGCGGCCGTTCAGCTCCAGCCAGTCGCCCATCAGCTCCAGCATCGCTTCCTGCATCTTGGGGATGCTTCCCCCCGCGGTCGGGCCTACGTTCAGCAAGTAGTTCGCCCCCGCCTTCCGGCATGCGCACAAGCTCTCGATCAAATGAGGCAGCGACTTGTACATGAAGTCCCGGCTCCCGATGCCCCAGTGATCGTTCATCGTCTCGCACATTTCGGCCGCTACGTATTTCTTCATCCCTGCGCGGTTCATCGGCTTCGGCCGGCCTTGCTCATACGTGACGCTGTCGATCTCCGGATGACCGAGCTCGCCGCGATGCCCGAGTCCCGTGTTGTTGACGATGAGCGCTTCCGGCTGCAGGCGGCGAATCATGCCGTATAGTTCATCCAGCCTCCAATCGTCGTTCGGCCGGTCCCAGTTGCCGTCGAACCAGAGGCCTCCGATCGGACCATAGTGCGTACACAGCAGCTCCACCGACTTGTACAAGTAGTCCAAGTAGGCGCCAAAGTCGGAGGCATATTCCTCCCGGGACCAATCCAAAGTCGTATGGTAGAGCACGGGGAGAATCCCCTCCGCCCGGCAGGCTTCCACGAACTCGGCGACGAGATCCCGCCCGGCCGGGCTATGCACCGCGTCGAAGCGATTCAGGCCTCTCGTATCGTATAGCGAGAATCCGTCGTGGTGGCGCGCCGTTAAGGTGATGTAGCCCATCCCGGCCCGTCTCGCCGTACGGGCGATCGCCCGGGCATCGAATGTATCCGCCCGGAACGTCGTCTGCAAACGGGCGTACTCTTCCTTCGGAATGCGCCGGGTGCGCTGGATCCATTCGCCCTGGCCGAGCTGGGAATAGAGCCCCCAATGAATGAACATCCCGAACGCCAGCTGCTCGAAGCGCGCGACGCGGGGCTCGGGCACGGGAACCGCGTCCTGATTCCCACTCATAGCTCGCCCTCCCGAGTATACCGGCTCGTCTTCATCCGTTCGTGCAGATGAGCCAGGTACAGCTCTTCGTCGATCGGCAGATCTACCCAACCGTCGGTCCACGTGGACAGATGCATCGCGTTCGACAGCATCAGTCCCTTAATCCCGTCTTCTCCTGGCGAGAGGAGCGGCACGCCGTCCCGGATCGCGTCGGTGAAGTTTTGCGTCGTCAGCAAATGCCCGTCCTTCTCCTGCTTGGGCAGCGGAATGTCGCACTTCCAGCATTCCGGCTGACGGAACAAGTCCTTCGTCGTCCGGTTGAACTCCGACTCGGACACGGTCAGCCGCCAGAACGTCAGCTTCCCGTCCTCGATGACGATCTTCCCCCGATCGCCGACGAGCTCATAGCGATTCGTCCCCGGCGCCTCTCCGGTAGAAGTGATGAACTGCCCGGTCGCCCCGTTCTCATATTCCGCGAAGGCGACCACTTCATCCTCCACTTCGATATCGCGGTGCTTCCCGAAGTAGCAGGAAGCCCGGATGCGCTTCGGCATCATATCCATCGTCCACTGCCACAGGTCGAGCTGATGCGGCGCCTGGTTGATGAGCACGCCGCCTCCCTCGCCGGCCCACGTGCCTCTCCACGTGCCGGAATCGTAATAGCTCTGCGGGCGGTACCAGTTCGTGACGATCCAGCTGGAGCGACGAATTTCCCCCAGCTCGCCGGACACGACGAGCTCGCGGAGCTTCCGGTACAGCGGCTGGGTCCGCGCGTTGTACATCATGCCGAAGACGGTGCCGGCCCGGGCGGCGGCTTCATTCATCGCCCGCACCTGCTTCGTGTAGACGCCGGCCGGCTTCTCCGTCAGCACATGCAAGCCCCGGCCGAACGCCTGAATCGCGATCGGAGGATGATCGAAGTGAGGGGTCGCGATATACACCGCATCGAGCGCACCCGAGCCGAGCATCGCCTCGATCGAATCGAACATGCGGACCGACTCCGGGAGCTGACTCGCCGCCCACTTCAGCCGGTCGGGGAACAGCTCGCACACCGCCGCCAGCTCCGCTCCTTCGACTTCTCCCTTCGCCAAGTATCGGGCCGTCATCATGCCCATCGTCCCTAACCCAATAACGCCGAATCTCACTCGATCGCTCATAGGTTCCTCTCCCCTCGTTGTAGACGGTCGGCCAATCGATGCAGATTGTCCAGCGACAGCTGCAGGCTGTCGAGCGGGTCGCCGGGGCATACATCCTGCTCGACCGCATACCACTCGATCCCGTGCCGCTCGCCCCAGAGCAGGATCGGCGCGAAGTCGATGCTGCCGGTGCCGATCTCGGCGGTCGTCTGCGCGGCGTCGTCCGACATGTCCTTCAGGTGAATGATCGGCATGCGGTTCGCGTAGGCCTGCAGGAACTCGTACGGGTCCCTTCCGCCTTTCTTCACCCAATACGTATCGATCTCGGCCATAATCTTGTTGTCCTCGGATGGCTCCAGCAAATATTCGATCGCGCTCACTCCATCCACCTCGGTGGCGAATTCGAACGCATGGTGGTGGTAGGAGAAGCGGAAACCCTTCTCCGCGATCCGCTCGGCGATGCCGTTCAGCACACGGCGCATATGCCGGTACCCGTCGGGATGCTGGTATTCCTTCGGCATATAAGGGCAGATGATGTCTCGCGTCCCGAACAGCGCCGCCTCCTCCATCACCGTCTCGAGCTCTTGCTCCAGGCGTTCGAACAGCACATGGACGCCCGCCGTGGCAAGGCCGGTCTCCCGCAGCACCGCCGCGATATCCCGGGCGGCCCAGCCCCGCAGCCCGGAGATTTGCACGGCCGGCCATCCCATCTCGCGGACGGCCCGGAGCACGCCGGGGAAGTCTTCCTCCGTCTGCCGATGCAGCGTCATGAGCTGCGCGGCGAATTTATCTTTCATGCTCATTTTTTCTTATCCTCGTTGTACTGGTCCATCAGCTCTTTCAAGATCGTGGCGCCCAAGCCTTTGCTCCAGGCATCCACTTCCGTTTGGACCGCGCTCCATTCGCCTTTGCCCAGCACGTAGTTGACGGACGCTTCAGTCAGCTTCTTCTGATGATCCGGGTTTTTGCCGGCCGTGTCGGACAAGTATTTCAGCAGCGGATTGGGGACCCCCACTTTTTCGAAGCCGTCGAGCACCGCCTTTTGCGCCTTCTGCACGTCCGCCAGCTGGGAATCGACATAATAGTGCTTGCTGTACACGTTCTCCAGAATGAGCAGGTTCGGCTTCTCCTTGTCGAACAGCTTCTTCTGCTCGTCGGTCCGCTCCGGCACGCCTAGCTCTTTGTTGTAGCTGTTGTAATGGACACCCTGGATCCCGGCCTTGAAAATGGTCGTCGCCTCTTCGGAAGCACTCCAATCGAGGAATTCCACGATCTTTTTGGCTTTGTCCTTCGACACGTTGGACGGCACGACCCAAATCCCGAAGTAGCCTTCGATCATTTGCACGCCTTTTTTCCCACCAGGTCCTTCCAGGTAAGGAATACCCACGAGCTCAGCCTTCGGATCCGCTTTTTTGAGCGTCGCCACCACATTCTCGTTCAGGAGCCCCACATTGTTGACGAAGGCGCCGCCTACCCCGGACAGGAACTTGTCGCGGGATTGCCCGCCCTTGATCACCGGAGCGTCCTTGTCGATCAAGCCGCTGCCTTGCGCCATCCGGATCCAGTCGAGGAAGCTCTTGTATTCCGGCGTCTGGAAGTAGGCGACCGGCTTGTCGCCCTCGATCTTGTACACGTTCGGCAGCCCCAAAGCGTATGCGACCGGATTCATCGAGCTGAAATAAGGTGACGAGTATGGACCTGCGATCAGCGGGATCGTGTTGCCGCCGCCGGCCGGGTCTTTCTCCTTGAACACCTTCAGGGCGTTCGTGAATTCATCCAGCGTCTTCGGCACCGGGAGATTGTATTTGTCCAGCCAGTCCTTGCGCATGAAGATGTTCGCGTTCCCGCCCCCGAATTCGCTGCGCGGCCGGGGCACGCCGTACACCTTGTTTTTGATGCTCGTCATGTCCCATGTGTACTGGGGAATTTGCTGGAGATTTTTCATCCCCTTGATGATGTCGGTTAGATCATGAAAGGCGCCTTGGCTGACAAGCTTCTCGTACTTCGAATCTTTCCCGTCGGTCAGCAGGATCATGTCATATTGGCTGCCTGCGGCAATGGCGATGTTCACTTTGTCGGGATACACGTCGCCCGGGACGAACTCCACGTTCAGCTTGACGTTCGCGCGCTTCTCGATCTCTTTCAGCGCCTGGTTGTTCTCCATGACCGGAGGCTCTCCGCCCGCCAAGATCGCGAGCGCTTTAATCGACGTCGGCTCCGCCGGCTTTGTCCCTACGGTCGCTGACGGACTGGACGCGCCCCCCTTGTCGTCGGACGAACCGCACGCCGTCAAGATGCTGGCGGTCAAGGTGATGGCGGATACAGCCGTAATCCATGTTTTCTTCATAGTTCCAGAACTCCCCTCGAATGATATTGAATACAAGTCCCTGATGCCTGACTGGAAGCCGCTGAGCGTTGTACTGCCGAAATGCGCTCTATTCTTTGATCGAGCCGAGCATCGCCCCCTTCGCAAAGTGCTTTTGCAGAAACGGGTACACGACTATGATCGGGACCATCGCCACGAGAATGGCGGCCATCTTCACATTGTCTCCGACCTTGCTCACGAGCTCGAAGTTCAAATTGCTCTCGGCGGCGATATTCGCATTCCCCGCGATGACCATCAGCCTCAGCAGCACTTGGATCGGCCACTTGCCGCTGTCGCTGAGATAAATGATCGCCCCGAAAAACGAGTTCCAATGCGCGACCATAAAAAACAGCGAGAAGGTGGCGATGATGGGCATGGACAGCGGGATGACGACCGACCACAGAATCCTCAGCTCTCCCGCACCGTCGATCCGGGCGGCTTCGTCCAGACTTTCCGGCAAGTTCTGGAAGAACGTCTTCATGACCAGCACCGTAAACGCATTCGTCGCCCCTGGCAGGATTAACGCCCAGTAGCTGTTCAAGAGACCTAGCCATTTGATGAGCAGATACGAAGGGATAAGCCCGCCGTTGAACACCATCGTGAACAACATGAGGTAGAGCATCCAGCGGCGGCCGGGGAGCGTTTTTTTGGACAAGGCGTAAGCGAGCGTGATCGAGATCAGGAGGTTGAACACCGTGCCGACGGCGGTGATGTACACTGTATTCCCGATGCTGATCATGAACCGGTCGGTCGAGAATAAGTACCGGTACGCCTCCAAGTTCCATTCCTTCGGGATTAAGAAAAATCTCCCTCCGATCGACTCGCTGACCGGACTGACCGAGACGGCGAACATGTACCAGAACGGTACGATCACCGTCAGGGACAGGGCGAGGAGGAACAAGGCATTGATGAAATTGAACGCTGAGAACCGCTTCAGAACCATGGTGATCCTCCTTCCCTAGAATATCCCGTCTTCTTGGAACAATCGCGCGGCGAAATTGGCCCCCAGCATCAGAATGAGACCGACCACCGAATTGAAAAGCCCGATCGCGATGCTGTAGCTGTACTCGAAGCGCTGCAGCCCCACCTTGTACACGTACAAGTCGAAGACGCTTGCGGCCGTTTCGTTGAAGTTGTTCCACATGAGGAACACTTGCTGGAAGTTCGAATCCATGACCGATCCGAGCCTCAGGATGAGCAGAATGACGATTGTGCTCCGGATGCCGGGCAGCGTAATGTGCCAGGTCCGATGCCAGCGGTTCGCACCGTCCACGGTAGCCGCCTCGTATTGCTCCGGATTGATGCCGGCGAGCGCGGCCAGGAAGATGATCGTGCCCCAGCCCGCATCCTTCCAGATCTGCTGCAGGACGATCAGCGGCCGGAACCAGTCGTTGCTCATCAGGAACGGTATGTTCGTCTCGAACCACTGGTCCGTATAATGATTCAACACGCCGGAGGGGCCGAAAAAGATGAAGGTAATCCCGACGATGATGACCCACGAGACGAAGTGCGGCAAATAGACGACCGTCTGCACGAACCGCTTGAACAGCGCCGACCGCACCTCATTAAGCAGCAGAGCCAAAATAATCGTGAACGGAAAAAAGAAAAACAAGTTGTAAAAGCTCAGCAGGAGCGTATTCTTCAGAAGCTGCAAGAACACCGGCTCCGAGAAAAATCGCTGGAAGTGATCAAAGCCCACCCAATCGCTCTTCCAAAGCCCCTTGTACGGGCTGTACTCCTGAAAGGCCAGCAGCACGCCCCACATCGGCACGTAATGAAACAGTAAAAAATACAGAAGACCCGGTGCCGCCAAAACATAAAACCATACATGCTTTCGAAGCAACTGCCGTCGTAAGGACTCCGGCTGCTTCAGCTTTGCTTGCTTCTGGACGATCGACGCCTGCGCCATAAGTTTCCCTCCTGCTCGTTCGACTTGCTGGTCGATGAAGTTTGCCTGATGTCGACCTTACCGGATGGAAGCGTTGCCATCAACAGCAAACTTTTCTCTTGCATGCACTTTTTTCGTGAATAAAAAAAGTGCACTTCTACGGAAAAAGTGCACTCCAAGCTTGGCCTTCACTTGTACAGTTCCCGGTAGCGGGTAGGCGTCACGCCTTCATGCTTCTTGAATACGCGGTAATAGTACGAGGGCTGATATCCTACGAGAAACGCGATGTCATTCACCTTCTCCGACGAGTGCAGCAGCAGCTCCTTCGACTTGTCCAGCCTTAGCCGCGTCAAGTAATCGATGAAGTTCACGCCGGTCACTTCCTTGAAGCTGGCGCTCAGCCGGGACATCCCGACGTCGAACCGGTCCGCGTACATCTCGAGCGAGATGTCCTTCGGGTAATCCTCTTCGAGCAGGCTGACGACCTTCTCGACCGTCTCGCTCATCAGATCGTATTGGCTCGTGTTCTCGCTTTGCTCGATTCGGTCGAGATAGGTACCGATCTTTCGCTTGAACCAGACAAGCATCTCCTCCGGCTCCCGGATCGAGGACAGCTCCTCGTACAGATCCTCCCCGTCGTATAAGGTGAGCGGATTGTAGCCGGTTAGGAGAATTTGATGGATAAACGTACCAAGCAACTGATTCATCCCCTGCCTCACGGCGATCTCCGTCTCGCCGCTATCCGAGAGAGCGTGTACGAACTGTTCGACCGACACGAACGTTCCCTCCCGGTCGCCCGCCCGCAGACTGCACAGCAGCTCCTTCTCCGCTTCGAACGGATAGACGATCGCCGTATCCTTGGGCGCCGTCTGCTCCATAACGAAAATCTGGCTCATCTCTTGGACGTTCCGGTGACGGAAGGAGCGGAACACCTCCTGGTAAGCGAGAGGCAGCTCGCCGATCCGTTCCACCGGCTTGGCGATGCCGACCAGGACATGCAGATGCAGCACGGTAGTGAGCCCTCGGATCGCCTGTTCGCTGAACTCGTACAGCTGCTGACGCATCTCTTCCGTGGGTCGCTCGGCCGGGAGGAGAACGAATAGCGAGATCGACAAGTCCTGGCCGCTCCCGCTCGAGACTTCGGCCTGCTCGAACTGGCTCTCGGCCAGCTCGCCGATGACATTGGCCGCCGCGAACGTAGCGAGCTGCTCCTCGCCGTCGCCGAACCGGTCGCGAATTTTGTTGTAGCCGATCAGCCGGAAGACGACGAGCGCGAGCGCCTTGCCCTCCACATCCCAGCCGTATTGGTCCATCCGGCTGCGCAGCTCCTGCTCCGACAGGTGGCTTAGGTGCTCGTTCAGCAGCTGGAACAAGAACAGCTCCCGCAGCGTCCCGATCTGCTGCTCCATCCGTTCGTGCAGCAGCTGGCTCTCCCGGTTCACGAACTGCCACTGCCGTTCGATGAAGTCTACCTCGTCCCCGGTGCCGGTATCGAGCTGGCCGGATTTCGTCGACCGGAACAGCTGCACGACCCGGTCGAGCGGCTGCGTTACCTTCCTCGACGCGAACCAGGCGAGCAGGATCGAGGCGAGGATTCCGATCCCCCCGACGGCGAGTAAAATGCGCGACGCGGTCACAACCGGCTGCGTCAGCCGGGTAACCGGCGTGGCCGATACGTATGTCCAGCCCGTTCGCTCGATGATCCCGTACGTGACTGCGTATTTGTCCCCGTTCCAAAGGCTGAAGAACGAGCCTTGCCGCTGATCCGGACGATGGCCGATCTCGTCGCGCAGGAAGTAATCGAAGGCGCGATCCCCGTCCTGCGAGCCGGTCGCCGGTTCGAGCCAATCCCCGTTCGCCTTCAGGATGAAGGCGCTTCCTTGCAGCTCGGGATCGAGCCGCATCAGATCGTTAATCGCCGCCGGATTGACCTGAACGAGCAAGTAACCGTAGGGCGATCGCTCCGGCACCATCTGCACGATCGAGAGCTGCCCCTGTGCATACGTCCAATAGCGTTCCGTGTCCCGGATCAATAGGGAGCGGAAGAATTCGAGCTCCTCCGGGTTCGTGATAGGCACCACCACGCTCTGATTCAAGGCGGACAAGTACATGCTGCTGTCCGGCACGACGAGCCGCACTTCCTTGATCAGCGGACTCGAATTGCCCATGACGAGCAGTGTCTTGGCCAAGTTCAATTCGAGGACCGGGTCCTTCTGCAGCGATTCCGGAGACATAGAGCCGAGCGGGGTCTGGAAGATCGGATTGAACGTCCACATCGTCACCATTTTCTCGAGCTGCTCCAGCTGCCCGTTCAGCGTCTCGGCCATATGCTGCAGGCGCAGCTGATGCGTCCGGTCTACTTCCCGCTCGATCTGGGCCGTACCCACGAAATACGTAATGATGGCGAGCATGGCCGTCGGCAGACTGGCAAACAAGAGGACCATGATGAAGCTCTTGCGGAGCAGAGGGGCGTTCGTCCGCAGCAGCCTTTTGGGGACTAGTCGGTTCGTAATGAGCTTCAACCGTGCAGCCTCCTTATTGAGATTAGAAAATAGGATTAGGTCATGGAAACTTTTGGGTTACCGATAACGCTTACACAAATGACTTGCTCCGCCCGATCGGTCGGTACCAAGTTCCGTTATTGTAGCATTGCCGGGCGGTCGTCGGCAAACGGAAAATAAAGAGCCCTACTGCGTAGAACTCTTTAGAGTGCAATCGATTAAATGGATCGTGCTCCCCGTCCATCTTGTTAATTTATGTTTACTAATAAGCATAGTCGCCTAACAGGTATAGGCGTGTTTGGGGCGCTTCGAGTCGAATTGTTAACCTACCTTTGGTTAATAGTAAGGTGGGCTGTTACTACTTAGGTTCCCTTTTCAAACTCCATAATATTGGTTAATAATTCCTAACCAAACCATGGAGCGATGGGGG
>NZ_JBJGED010000038.1:0-68525 GCF_045062745.1 Paenibacillus sp. HJGM_3 | reverse complement strand
CGCGACGGCCAACTCCGCGATGCGGCGGCGCGCTTCAAGCAGCATCGGATGGTTGAACTGCCCGGGCGCTCCGATCCCTTGGCTGAAGTCCCCGGGGCCGAAGAAGATCATATCGAGTCCCGGCAGCTTGACGATGTCCTCCAGCTCGTGGAGCGGCTCCGGGTCTTCGATCTGCAGGATGTTGAAGCGCTGCTCGTTCGCCTGCCGGAAGTAATCCAGGAGGTCGATGTTGCAGAACGCGCCGTCCGCATTGCCTCCGTCCACCGGTCGTCGGCCGAGCGGATGGAATTTCGTGTGGCGCACGACGGTGCGGGCATCCTCCAAACTCATGACGTGCGGCACCATAATGCCGGTCGCGTCCATCTCGAGCGGCCGGACCAGATCGCTGTAGCTGCCCCGCGCCACGCGGACGATGATGTCGACGTTGTACGCCTTGGCGGCCAGAATCTGCTTCTCGATCGCCGACCAGTCGTTCGGCACGTGCTCCATGTCGGTCCAGACGCAGTCGACGCCGGACATCGCCGCGATCTCCACCACCCGGGAGTCGTACAGATTGAGCTTCGTGCACAGCGCGACGCCGCCGCTCTTCAGCTTGGCGAGCACGCGGCTCGGTTTCATGGCGAATGGTGCTGGTTGCATGATCAGTTCCTCCCCAGTGTCCCTTTGTTATTTAGCACTCGCGGATCTCTTCCAGGCGCACGAGGCGTCCGCCCTCGTCGCGGCTGCGGATGCCGGCGATGACCATCTTCATCAGCTCGACGGTTTCCTCGAACGGGAACGGCCGGACGCCGGTTCGCAAGAAGTCGACGAACGCTTGCAGCTGAGCCTTGAAGGAGTAAAACGAGTCCTTCATCGATACGAGCGCATGATCCTGCGTTCCGCACAGCTGCAGCACGCCGAACGAGCCGTACATGTCGGCGATCGCGGTTACGATGACCTCCGCTCCGCTCGCGTGCTTGAAATGGACGACGTTGCTGTCCTTGGTACCGACGTTCTGAGCCGAGAGGAACCCCGGGCCGAGAATCGGATAGAGGCCCTCCAACGCATGAATGCCGTATCGCTCCCAGCTCTTGGGCGTCGTGATCGTAGCAAAGCGGATCGGGCCGAGATTGTTCGTAGACAGCCGATACGGCGCGTACTCCTTGCAATACCGCATCGAGCTGGACGACAGGATCGCCCTGCCTTCGGCGACCCAACGGCAGAACGTTTGCAAGTCGGCTTCGTTATCCACGAGCGGTTTGTCGACAAACACCGGCAGTCCAGCCTCGACGAACGGGCGGCACCGCTCGACGTGCTCGTGGCCTTTGTCCGTGGCGATGACGACCGCGTCCACGTGGCCGATTACGTCTTCCGGCCGCTCTGCGACATGTGGAATGAGCGAGGCTCGTGCGACATGTTCGGCGTCCAGCGGATCGTCCGTCCAGATGTGGGTTACCCGCGCGCTTTGAATCTGGAGCGTTTCCTTCGATTCCTTGTTCAAGTAAGCCGGGATTCCCGGAAAGGGGCAGCCCGCCATCACATCGGGGTCGTACCCGTTGAACATCGCGCTCCACGAATACGGATGCCCGTTGCCGTCCACCATGCCGAGCATGGCGAGGCGGATCGGGTCGCTTGCCGCTTGTACCTTTTGACTTGCGCTCATGACTGGCTGCCTCCCTTTGCAATTAGTTCCAGCGATCCTCCTGCGGCATTCGACCGGCGCAGCGCTTCCGCCGCATAGAGCGGGTAGATCCCGTCCTCCAGCGTGCTGATCGGCTTGGAGCGGCCTTGCAGCACCTCGACCAGATGCGCCACCGCGTTCGCGATGGAGCTCGACCGTCCCGACAGCCGCGTCTCCTCCTCCTGCAGTGCCAGCTGCGTCAATCCCTGCTGCACGGGATGCTCTTCGACGCAGTAGAACCGGATCTGGTCGCCGCCCTGACGAATCTCGATCCTCCCTTTCTCCAGGAACAGATCCAACTCGAAGAGGACGTAGTCCCGATCGTCGAAGCCTTCGGCATAGCCGGTCGCCTCCCCGCCCTCCAGGGTGAAGGCGAAGGAATAGGTCGGGTCGTCCAGAGCATCCAGACGAGTCGGCACTCGCCGCAGCACCTGCACACTTTCCACCGGTCCCGCGATGAAGCGGACGAGGTCGAACAGATGGGAGCCGGTATTGGAGATGCCTCGGGTATATTTCAGATGGACGGTCTTGAGCCGCCCGTAACGTCCGGAGCGGATCGCCTCCCGAACGCGGACGGCGCCATAACTCCAGCGTCGCGACAAATTCACGAGAACCGTACGGTTGTGCCTCCCCGCGAGGGCTACGATCGCTTCCGCCTCCCGCGTCGTGTTCGCCACCGGCTTCTCCAGGAAGATAACCGGGGCGTCCGAGCCCTCCATGACGGACCGCAGCAGGTCGAGGCGAACATGCGGCGGCGTGCAGATGCTTACGATATCCAGCCGATGCCGGCTCAGCATCTCGCCGAGATCCAGGTAGAACTTCGCCTCCGGAGCCACTTCGGCCAGCCGGTCTCCCTGCTCCTGACGGACACCGACACCGGCGACGAGGTTGATGTCCGGATTCAGATGATACGCCAGCGCATGGCTCTGAGGCATCGCCTTCCTCGGAATGTCGAACTGCAGGCCGATTTTGCCTAGTCCGATAACAGCGGCATTGAACATAAAGGTTTCGCCTCGCTTACTCTTGGCGATTGATCACGACGAGCTTCAGCTCCATCATGTCCTGCATCGCGTATTTGACGCCTTCGCGCCCCATCCCGCTCTCCTTCACGCCCCCATAGGGCATCTGATCCACACGGAAGGTCGGAATGTCGTTAATCATCACGCCGCCGACGTGCAGCTTCCTGGCCGCGCGCATCGCCGTCTCGAGCTCGTTCGTATAGATGCCGGCCTGCAGGCCGAAGCGCGATTCGTTCACGGCGGCGATCGCTTCATCGATGTCCTTCACGCGGTTGATCGCCACCACCGGCGCGAACGCTTCCTGGCAGCTCACCTTCGTCGCGGCGTCCACGCCGAGAAGGACGGTTGGCTGGACGAGGCTGCCCGACCGTTCGCCGCCGCAGGCTACCGTCGCCCCGTGCTCCGCGGCCTCCCGGATCCAGTCGACCGCACGCATCGCGTCCCGTTCCGTGATCATGGCGGAGATGTCGGTCGTGACTTCCAGCGGATCCCCAAGTCGGAGCCGCTTCGTCCGCTCGACGAACTGCCGGACGAACGGTTCATAGACGGCTTCGTGTACGTAGACGCGCTGCAGCGAGATGCACACCTGCCCTTGGAACGAGAATGCGCCGGTGACGCAGCGGTCGATGATTCGCTCTACGGTGGCACTGCGGTCGATGATAAGCGCCGAGTTGGAGCCAAGCTCGAGCGTGACCCGCTTCAGGCCCGCCTTCGCCCGGATCGCCGCCCCGACCTCGGGGCTGCCGGTGAAGGTCACCTTCTTCACCCGCGGATCGGTGACGAGCTGCTCACCGACCGTGCTGCCTCGGCCGGTGACGATATTGAGCGCACCGGCCGGCAAACCCGCCTCGTGCAAGAGCTCGGCGATGAAGTAGGCGGACAGCGGTGTTTGGGTCGCCGGCTTGAGCACGATTGTGTTCCCTGTCGCGATCGCGGGGCCGACCTTGTGCGCGACGAGATTGAGCGGGAAGTTGAACGGCGTGATCGCCCCGATGACGCCGAGCGGCTCGTAAACGGTATAGCCGAAGCGGCCTTCTCCGCCCGGCGCGGCGTCGAGCGAGAGCGTTTCGCCGTGGATGCGCTTCGCCTCCTCGGCGGCGAACTTGTACGTCTGAATCGTCCGCTCCACCTCGAGGCGCGCGGCCGATATCGGCTTCGCGGCTTCCCGCGCGACGAGCGCCGCCGCTTCTTCGGCGCGCTCGGTCAGCCGCTGGACGAGCCGCTCCAGGATGGCGGCGCGCCGGTGCGCGGGCATGCGCGCCATCTCCGGCGCGGCCCGCTCGGCGGCGGCGATGGCGCGGTCCATCTCCCCGGCGTCGCCGTCGGGGATGAGCGCCAGCTGCTCGCCGGAGTAGGGGCTGTAGAGCGGCTTGTAGGCGATCGCCTCCACCGCCTGCCCGCCGATCCATAAGTGCTTGTGCATCGTAGTCGTGTCCTCCTCTAGGCCCGGCCTTGCCAGGCCGCCGTGTAGATGGCGTGAATGTCCGCCCGTGCGAGGGCGAGCGGGCTGCGGGCGAGCAGCCGCGTCTGGCGGCCCGCGTCTTCGGTCAGCGCGTCCAGGTGGGACGCGCCGATCCCGTAGTCGCGCAGACTGGCCGGCAGGCCGACGTCGCGCGTCAGCTCGTGCAGCGCGGCGACGAAGGCGTCCGCCGCCCCGCCCGCGCCCGCGGCGCCCTCGGCGCCGGCTGCGGCCTCGGCGGCGCTGGCCGCGGCTGCCGGCGCGGGGTCCGCGCCGTCACCCTGCAGGGCACGCAGCAGGTCGCCCATGCGCCCGCCGCAAGCCGGCGCGATGCGCGCCATGACGTACGGCAGCAGCGCCGCGTTCGCCTCGCCGTGAGGCACGTGGAACTGGCCGCCCAGCGGGTAGGCCAGCGCATGCACGCCCGCCACGCCCGCGTTGAAGAACGCGAGCCCGGCGATATAGCTCGCCTGGCTCATGTCTTCGCGGGCGGCTATGTCGCTCCCGTCCCGCACGGCCCGCCGGATCGACCGGCCGGCCAGGCGGACGGCATGCAAGGCCAGCGCATCGCTCGTCGGAGACGCGTGCACCGACAAGTACGCCTCGATCGCGTGCGTCATCGCGTCGATGCCGGTCGCCGCCGTCACGCGCGGCGGTACCGACACCGTCAGCTCGGCGTCCACAATCGCCGCATCCGCGCTCAAGTACTCGTGGACGACCACGTCCTTCGTCTGCGCGAGCGAGAGCACGGCGATGTTCGTCACCTCCGAGCCGGTGCCGGACGTCGTGGGCACGAGCAGCTTGGGCAGCCCGCGCCGCTCGATCCGCCGGTGGCCGGTCAAGTTCAAGTAGTCGGCCACCGCCCCATCATGGGCGCTCAGCACGGCGGCGAGCTTCGCCAGATCGAGCGCGCTCCCGCCGCCGAGCCCGACGACGAGGTCGTAGCGCCCTTCGCGCGTATAGGCGACGAGCCGCTCGGCCAGCGCCAGGCTCGGCTCCGGCTCGATCTCGGCGAATACGTCGAGGCGGGCGCCGCCTTGCCGGATCGGCTCGGCCAGCCGCTCGGTCACGCCGAGCTTCGCCAGCACCGGATCGGCGATCAGCAGCACGCGCTCGGCCTCGTAGCGGCGCACCTCCTCGGCCAGCCTCGCGGCGGCGCCCCGCCCCACGAAGCTGCGCGGCGGAAATATTAACATGCTCCCTTGCTGCATTGCGCTCCCACCCTTCTCTTAGCTTCCACAGACTATCCATGAGTCCATCTGCGTCATATAGTCGTGAATCGGTGTCGCGTTGGTGTCGATCCCCCTCCCATCGCTGCCAACTACACGCCTATTCCCGAGCGCCGCTCCAATATGTTAGGCAAACTTTACAAATAAGCGGCCCAAACTAACTATTTCCGCCCCATTTCAGGCATTTCCATCGAATAGTAAAGCAAACCTTCGTTAATAGTTAAGTCCACTTGCCTTAATAGCTAAGTTTGCTTTACAAAAGGACCGGAACAGGGGGGGAAAGCACAAAATTAGTAAATTTACTTGGCTTATTAGTTTAGATTCATTAACAAGCCTGCGGCCCATCACCATCCCCTACCCCTTCAGCGCCCCCATCGTGATCCCCTTGGTGAAATACTTCTGAAAGTACAAGAACAGCGCCAGCACCGGCAGCGTCGCCAGCACCGCCCCGGCCATCGCCACACCGTAGTTGATCTCGAGGTCCGACACCTTCTGCGCCACCTTGACCCCCACGGGCAGGGTGAAATGCTTCATGTCCTTCAGCACGATAAGCTGCCAGACGTAGTCGTTCCAGGAGTTGACGAAGGTGAAGATGGCAAGCACGCCGAGTCCCGGCTTGGACAGCGGGAGGATGACGCGGAGGAACGTCTGCCATTCGCTGCACCCGTCGATCTTCGCGGCTTCGATCAGCTCGCCCGGGAGCGTCTGCATGAACTGCTTCAGCAGGAAGACGCCGAACGGCCATCCCACAATGGGCAGCAGCACGCCCCAATGTGTATTGATCAGATGCAGGTCGTTCATCATCATGAACAGCGGGATGAGCAGCACCGTGTGCGGAATCGTCATGGAAGCGATCATCGCCGCGAACAGCCACTTGGAGCCTTTGAACCGGATTTTGGAAAAGGCGTACGCCGCCATGGCGCTGGTAGTCAGCACGAGCAATGTAGCGACCACCGAGATGAAGACGCTGTTGTACAGCCAGTGCCACACCGGGAATTTATTGAACAGCAGCTGGTAATTGGCTAATGTGGGCTTAGCCGGAAACCATTCCGGCGGAATTTGCAGGGCGACCTTGAGCGCTTTGACCGACCCGGTCAGCATCCAGTAGAACGGCCACAGGAAGAACAGCACGAAGACGGCCAGGATCGCGTTCACCGTATAGAGAGGCAATTTTCTAAGCAGCATGGAGGCGTCGCCCCTTTCATTCGTTCTTTCAATGGTCTAGTACTCCACGTCGGACTTAAACACGCGGAATTGGAGCACCGCGATCAGGCAGATGATGACGCACAGCACGATCCCCATGGCGTTCGCGATGCCGAAGTTCATGTTCACGAACGCTTCTCGGTAGATGAGCATCATGATCGTCGTCGTCTTGTACGCCGGTCCGCCCCCGGTCATCAGCAGAATAATGGCGAAAATCTGGAACGCTCCGATCGTCCCGGTTACGACCACATAGAGCAGCGTCGGCTTCAGCATCGGCAGCGTGATCGAGAAAAACGATCGGAGCTTCCTCGCTCCATCGAGGGAAGCCGACTCGTACAGATCGGCCGGGATGCCGTTCAGCGCCGCGGTGAAGACGACGATCGAGCTGCCGATCGACGTCGTAATCAGAATGAGGGTGATCGCGAAGTACGCCCAATCGACCCCAAGCATGTTGACCGGCTGCAGGCCTATAGACTTGAGCACATAATTGATCAGCCCGAACTGGTTGTTGTAGATGTACTCCCATACCATGGCGATGCTGACGAGCGAAGTAACACCCGGTATATAGAAGGTCGCTTTGAGAAACGACTGCATTTTGTTCGATTGGTTGTGGATCATGACCGACAGGATGAGGGATAGCACCGTAACCGCCGGCACGAGGCAGATGACGAACGTAAGCGTATTGCGGATCGCCTTGCGAAACAGCTCATCTTGAAAAATCGTGACGTAATTGCCGAAGCCGGTCCAGTAGTACTCGGTATAGTCGAAGCCGTACAAGCTGGATTTAATGGAGGATCCGATCGGGTAAACGACGAAGGCAAGGAAGAACACCAGCATGGGCGCCACGAACAGCCAACCGTTTATTTCCCGGCTCAACTGCAAGCGTCCCATTCGTTTCGGTCTCATAGTCATGCTCCTTTCCGCTAGGCTGTCGGCCGGATGCAGGGAGAGGCGGCGGTCCGGTCCGCTTGGAGGGTCGTGCCCCGCCGCCCAATCTGCTGCTACTTGGTGTATTTTTTGATTACGTCGTTGAACTTCTTGGAAATGTTGTCGATTGTCTGCTTAGGCGTCGAGTCCTTGATGAACATCTTCTGCATCTCCGGGAACATGGCGGCCCGCATCTCCGGATACCCCTTGATCCCGAAGCCCGGATCGACGATCGGCCAATCCTTCGCCTTCGTCGCGAGCTTCGCCAGGAATTGCAGCTCCGGATCGCTCTTGGTCCATTCCGGCGCCGGACCGAACGGGTTGAACACTTTGCTCGCGGTCGCATAGACGCCGCTCTCGACTTGCGCCCAGTACAGGAAGCGCTTCGCCCATTTCTCTTTGACCGGATCGTTCTTCTTGAAGACGACCCCGAAGCCGGTCTCCATTTTCAGCGCCGATTGGCCCTTCTTCGGCGACGGGTAATTGACATACATGTACTCATGCGGCCCGACCACACTGCCGTCCTTCAAGCCGCTCGTCACGATCTCGGCGTGTGCCGCGGTGCCTACGACCATACCGTTCTTCTTTTGCTTCCAATAGTCGAGCGCATTGACCGAGGAGATCGTCTCCGGATGCGGGGTGACGAGTCCTTCGTCCACGAGCGATTGGAAGAACGCCAGCGCCTGCTCTCCCTCCGGCGTGTCGGCGGCCGTGTACTTGGTGTAATCCGCATTGAACAGCTTCGCCCCGAACGCGGTGATCGTGTTGTAATACAACTGGTCGCCTTGCTCGTTCAGCGCGAAGGCCGTCAAGCCATAAACGCCCTTGTCCTTATTGGCCACCGCCTTGAGCGCGGCCTTGAATTCCTCCGGCGTCCATGTGCGGAACTCGTCCTTCGGCAGCAGGTTCTCCGCGCCCGCTTCCTTCCAGATCGATTTGTCCAGAATGAGGGCGACCAACGTCGACGAGAACGGCATCGTGACGATATTGCCGTTGACGGCTACCATCTTCATGACGTCGGGGTTCTTCTTCACTTGTGCGAGCAAATCCGCCGGAATCGCGTCGTCGAGAGGCGCGAGGGCGTTCATCTGCCCGTAGGCGAGCGTGCGGCCCGGGTAATCGAACAGAATGTCCGGCGTCGTCTTGGAGGCGATTGCGGTCGTCACCTTCTCGTTCACGCCCTCGAACGGCACCATCTCTACGTTGATCTTCGCGTTCGGATACACCTTGTTCCATTCCTTGATCAGATCGTTTTTGATCCAATCGCCCGGCTGTTGACCGGGCAGCGTGCCGGTCGGCGTCGACCACAGGGTGAGCTCGACCTTCTCGTCCTTGTTCAGCTCTCCCGGCTTCGCCGAAGTGGTGGCGGACGGCGCGGACGAACCGGCAGGCGTGGAGCTGGCGGCCGGCTTCTCGTTCGAGCTGCTGCAGCCGATTACGGAGCCCGCCAGGGCGACCGAGAGCAGCAGGGTGCCCCATGTACGGGGGCTCGCGATTTTTTTGACCGGTTGGGTCATCATCTGGCTTGTTCCTCCCTTTTTGAGTGAGTTATGCGACCACCTGCGGCTGGCTGGGATGACTGTCGTGGCCCGCAAGCGTTTACATGAACACGGTATCACGCGTTCTCCGAGGACGACTAGGTGAAATATGGCGGGATTCGGGTGGATTCCTACGATTCGCCTTCCGATGAGGGATTTTAGACCGGTTCCTAAGATTTTTAACCTTTTTTCGCTTATGCTTCTTGCTGATGAATCCATGTTCGCTTGCGGTATTGCGACGGGGACAGCCCGGTATTCTCCTTGAACCAAATGCCGAAATAGTGCGGATCGACGAACCCGACGCTGCCTGCGACTTCCTTCACTTTGTTGTTCGTATCCGACAGCTGCCGCTTGGCCTCCTCCAACCGGACGGTGCCCACGTACTCGACAAAGCCGACGCCCACTTCCTTCTTGAACAACTGGCTGAAATAATTCGCGGTCAAGCCGAGCTGGCGGGCCATATAGTCGACGCTCAGCTCCGGGTCGTGATAGCGGCTGAGGATCATCTCGATCGAACGGATGACGTTCGTGCTCTTCGCCTTGTGTCGGCTCGGAGCCGCTTCGAAATGCTCGGCCAGGAGGCGCAGGAAATCCCGGCAATTCCGCTCGAGCGGCTCGGCGGCGAGGCGGGCGTCCAGGTTGCGGAACCAATCGTGAGCCGTAGTATCGCCCAGGCTGCCGTACTTCATGCTTTGCTTGTAGACGTAGTGATACATGGCCGCGAGGAACGTTGTGAGGATGTGCGGCGCCAGGTGGTTCGCCTTCGCGAATTCCATCAGCTCCTGCATGACCGCCTCACATTGGGCATAGTCGCCTTCGTCAATATAGAACACGAGCCGGTTCTCGAACGACTCCGGATACTGCGTCTCCTGCGCATCGCCGGTCCGGTATACCGTCACGTCATCGTCCATCCGGTCCCGCACCGTATACTTCATGAGCGTTTTCGCTTCCTCATATGACGTCTTGACGAAGTTCATATCGTCGTACGCATTTCCGACGAAGGCGTAGGCGTTCAACCCCAGCTCACGCAGACGGGACAGGAGCGCGTCCAGCGTCTCAATCGCCATGTCCGTCGGGCCGTTGAAGATCAGGCAATATTGGTTGGCGGACAGCGATGCCGACAGCACGGTGCGGCCCAGCTCGAGGTTCCCGGGCATTGCGCTCCCCGGCTCCGGCTCCAGCTTCAACAGCAGCGCCTCCGCTTCGGACACTGCCTGCTCCGGGGGCGAGCCATGCATATACAGGAGCGCCACCTGGAACCGGCTGTGCGCGAACCGGAAATCCAGCTTCCGCTCATAATCCTTTAGCTCCTGAGCATCCATATTGCGCTCGAGCAGCGAGCGGATGAACTTCTCCCGCAGCAGAGGCACGCCCTCCCGGATCTTGTCGATCATGTTGTTGTAGGCGACGCCCAGGAAGCCGAATTCGTCCTTGTACTGGGCCTGGAACTTCGCCATCAGGTTCCCCCGCTCCACGTCGCGGATCAGCTTCACCATTTTGCGGATCGGCATGGAGATGGTGCGGGCGATCATGGTGGAGACGATGAGCATGATCAGGAGGGAGAGCCCCGAGAATAGGATCCAGAGCATGTTGACCCGGCCGAGATCCTTCAACAGCACGTCCGTCTTCACCGCATTCATGAACACCCAGTTCGTGAGCGGGTACTTGGTGTAGGCCACCATATAGGAAGCGCCTTCATAACCGTAAGTAATGTAGCCTTTGTCCCCCGGCAGCCGGCGGGTGTCGATCTGCTTGGCGATGCCGCTGTCGTTGCCTCCGGTCGTGTAAGCGTTGCCGTTCGTGTCGACGACGCCGCTCACCCCTTCGGATATGTTGGAGGACGCCAGGAACGTATCGAAAATTTGAGGCGAGACGGCGACGACCAGATAGCCGAGCAAGGACAAATCCGTCTTGTTGTAGATCGCCTTGAACAGCAGCACCGACATCTCGTTGCCCTTCCACTTGACGAAGGACCAGTAAGGAGCGCCGCCCGATTTTTGGGCCAGGTCATACCAGCCTTGCTTGACGAAATTCTCGCTCGTGAGGTAGCTCGGGGCCATCGCCATGCTGACGTTCGTATCGAACACGTTCTGGTAACGGTCGACGAGATAAATGCCGCTGATGTTATAGACGTTGTCCCACATCTGCCGAATTTGCGCGAACACCTCGGTATAGGCGCGGATCCGTTCTTCGCCGCTCAACAGATTCATGTTGCTCATGAGCCGCTCCTGCACGACCGGGCTGTAGATGAGCAGCTGGGACGCCTTCTCGATGCTCTTCAAGTAGCTGTCCAAGCTGCCGGCGTACGTCTCGATCCGCTGCTGGATCATGCCGCCCTCCCGCTGCACGATCATGTTGCGGATGAAGGTGGAGGACAGGAGCGCGAAGGTGATGAGCGTAACCAGCGCCACGAATGCGAAGCTCAGCCATAGCTTCTTGACGAGCTTCAGGTTATGGAACCCGACGATAAGCCTGTTCATGGGACTCGTACCCCCCTTTTGTCAATTATCGTTCCGAGTGCCCCATTCTCCGGCTCAATTGCGCGGCGCTGCTGCGGACGACAAGGCTCAGCTCCTGCAGCTTGGCTTCCGAGATGCCGAACCCGCTGACGCTGATCGCCGCCACCACTTCGCCTCGTTTGCCGATCACCGGCGCCGAGACGCATTGCGCCCCGATCTGGGCTTCCTCGCGGTCTACGGCGTAGCCGACCCGCCGGACCTCCTCGAGCTCCCGAAGGAACTCCTCCAGCGAGCCGATCGTATGCGGCGTCACCTTCTCGAACGGGCAGTCCTTCAGAATCTCCCGGACTTGGGACTCGGGCAGCCAAGCGGTGAGGCTCTTGCCGAGGCCGGTGTTGTAGATGACCCTTCGCTGTCCGACCGCGCCGAACAAATACTGCTGATGGTCCGGCTCTACGTTAATCAAGTACAGGACACTGTCCCGGTCCAGGATGGCCAGGTGGGCGAGGTACCCGGTCTGTCGTACGAGCTCGGCCAGCACCTTCTTCCCTTCCACGGTCAGATCCGTGGAGTTCGTGTACACCGAGCCCAGCTCGAACGCCGTAGGGCCGATGAGGTAGCGGTCCGAATCCTTCAGCTGCTCGACGAACCCGTGGTCCTTCAGCGTGAGGAGGAAGCGATGCACCGCGCTCCGGTTCAGGCCAAGCATGCGGGCGATCTCGCTGACGCCGAGGGCGCGCTTCTCGAGGATGAAGCATTTGAGGATTTGCAGCGTACGATCCACCGATTGGATTTTGTAGTAGGGGGATTCCTTGTCGGAGAGTTCTTGCCGATCGATCATTCCGCTATCACTCCGTTTCCATTCGTTAGTCTCACATATATACAAAATATATCACAATATAACACTACGTAACATATAACGTGACAAAAAAGTTGTGACCTGCATATTCGTTGCACCTGAATCCAGATCGTTTCATCTCTCCGGAATCTGGTGTATTAGTTCCTAGCTGGACCCTTGGTCGCTGCTGTGATCGAAGTGGAGTCCAACCCAAATCTAGTATCTAAGGAGGCAGGTATCATGAAAAGAACCATGAAAAAAACGATTCAGTTGCTCATCGCCAGCATGGCCGGATTCGCACTGACCGCCCAAATCGCCTGGGCCGACGTGAACCCGGCGCCGGAGCAGGAGAAACCGGCCGTGGTAGTCGAGTCGTATCAAAGCTATAAGAACGAGCTAGGTACGACGATGGTGCCGCTCCGTGTCGTTGCCGAAGCTTTAGGCTTCCAGCTCACCTGGAACGATGAGACCCATTCCGTGAATTTGGTGAAAGGCGATCGCTTTACTACCGTGTATGAAGACAAGGACGCCTACTTCTACAACAGCATGGAGCCGGTGTCGCTGAATGGGGCGGCTACGAATGGGGGCGGGACGATGTATGTGCCCTTAGCGTTCTTCCGGGAGATCCTGCAGGCGACGGCAGTCGTCGATTCGCTTGGTGCGATCGCGTTCCGCTAAAAAAATAAGCCGCCCTCGGGGGCGGCTCTTCTCCGTATTCAACCCTTAAGCTGGCTCCACATGGTCACCATATCAATCCAGCCGCGGTGTACGGCAATCTTGCCATCCACGACGCGATATTGGCGATAGAGCGTGACGTCGATCTTTTTCCCCGTAGGGGCGTTGCCGAAAAAAACACCCTGATGCGTGCCGCGCACCGTCATGCGTACAAGCACCTTGTCGCCTTGGGCGAAAATGTCTTCCACCGTGTACCGTTTGTCGGGGAAGGCATCCAAGATTTTGCCGGCGAACTGCTTCAGCCCTTCCTTGGACTGATACGCGAGCTCTTGATAATCGGCGGACAAGTAGCGATCCACGCTGTCCATATCGCCCCCATTCCAAAAGGCCTCGATAAATGCCGTCACCGTGTCCGTGTTTTGCTTCTCTAATGTAGTCATCTCTTACACCTCTCCTTTTCGTTAAGCATTGGATCCGGTCTGAATTTGGGGCAAAAGCGTTCCGGTATCGAACCAGCCGCGATGCTCGGCAACCCGGCCGTCGAGGAGACGGAATTCGCGGAATTGGGTAATCCGAACGGCGCGGCCTGTGGGCGGATTACCCGCAAATGTACCCGAATGCGTACCTGTGATCACGATCCGGGCCGCGACCTTGTCCCCTTGCACCAGAAGATCTTCCACTTCGCAGCGCCGATCGGTAAAGGCTTCCCGAAGCTGGCTAACGAAAAATTGTTCCGTAACCTCCAGCTCTCCCTGATTCCACAAGGCTTCGATAAACGCGCTGACCGCGTGTGTATGTTGTTCCAGGGTATTCATCGCAAACATCTCCTTTTTTTCATAAACGTTACTATAAAGTCACATGTTGATCAAAAAATAACCGGTCCTAACCGTCACTTAACTGCCGCGACGTTTACGGCTAGCACCTTTGTCAGTTCCACCAAGCTGCTGACCACGTCCTGCACCCTGCTTCTCACTCCCTCATCCGAAGGAGCACCGTCGGAACCGAATGAATTGGACCCATAGCCGATCGAAATCCATGCGGGACAGTTAATCCCGTGCAAATTGCGCACGATGGTTTGCAGATGCGTCAGCGAGCTGACTCCCAGCGGACCGCCGGCGGAGCTCACGGAGAGCACCGGCTTGCCTTCGACTTGGCTTCCGTTCAAGTAATCCAATGCATTCTTCAGCGCACCCGACACGGATCCATGGTATTCGGGAGTTGCGAAGATCAGTCCATCCGCTTCCGCAACTGCTCGCTGCAAAGTCAGGACGTTCGGATGAAGGCGCTCGGCATCGGGCGAATACAGCGGCAGCGGAAGCTCCAGCAAATCGATCAGCTCGACCGAAACTTGATTAGTCGTCAAAACTCGTTCGATATACCGAAGAAGGTTCGTGCTTGCCGCGTCTTTGCGGTTGCTGCCTGCAATCAGAGTTATTTTCATAAAAAACATCCTCTCGTTCATAATGGGGTATGGATCGTCTGGCATCACGCTCCTGCATGCCGCCGGCTGACAAACAGGGTGGGATGTGATAATATGTGACTATATTGTCACTCGTGATGCTTTTATCATACGTTACTATATGGTAACATGTCAACAGCCAACAACGAATGATCTGCTCTGTCGTTTTCTAAGGAGGTGTAACGAGTGGACAACGACATCTTCAAGGCGCTCGCCGACCCGAGCCGCCGTACGCTGTTGGACCTGCTGCAGGCGTCGGACGGGCGTTCGCTGAACGAGCTGTGCACGCCTTTGAATATGTCCAGGTTTGGCGTCATGAAGCATTTGAATGTGCTGGAGGCAGCCGGCCTGATTACGACGAGGAAGGTCGGGCGGGAGAAGCTGCATTACCTGAACGCCGCGCCTATCCGCCAAATCTACGAACGATGGGTGAGCAAATACGCCGAGCCTTGGGCGATCGCATTAACATCCTTACAAAACGAACTGGAGCGTGAAACGAATATGGAGAATAAACCGCGGCATGTAAACCGAATCGCCATTAAAGCGACACCTGAGCAAGTGTGGCAAACCCTCACGGATCCGGCCAAAACTTCGAAGTTTTGGTTCAACTGTTCCGTCCGATCGACATGGGAAATCGGTTCGCCTTTCGAGCTCTGGAGCGGAGAAGGGGAAAAGCGAGTGGAAGGACGCATTCTCGAGTTGAACCGTCCCCATAAGCTGGTGTTGATGTGGCGGTTTCTTACGATTCCGGATGCGGCGGACGATGCCAATTCCCGGATTACTTGGGAGATTGAGCCTCATGCCGAGCTCCCTGGCGTGACCCTCGTAACGGTCGTACATGACGAGTTCGAACGAGCGGCCCGTACGGCGCAAATTCTGGAGAACGGGGTGCCGATCATCCTCTCCGGCCTGAAAACGTTGCTGGAAACCGGATCGACGCTGGCCGGCGAATAACTTAAAGGGGCTCTCCTATTCCTGGAGAGCCCCCTTTAAGTTCAGTACGTACCTTGACTTAGTCAAGCGGGAAAGCAAGCGGATTCCACTCGCGGAGCACCAGCGTCCGGGAGCCGTTCACTACAACCGGATCGGCCTCCGCCAGCTGACGGGCTTCTGCCTCCGTCTCGGTCTTGTACAGCACCATGCCGCCCTGCTTATCCGTGTACGGGCCGGCCATGACGACTTTGCCTTCCTTGAACAGCCGATTCAAATAGTCCAAATGCGCAGGTCTTGCCTGAGCGTTCAATTCCGGATCGACGATAGTCAACATTGCCACGTAGATCATTCGATTCCCACTCCTCACCTTGTTTTTCCGGACCCACGGTTGTACGCATACCCGACATTATTGAATATACCGCTCCGGCAACAAGGAAGGCAAACCTTATTTTCCCCTCCGGTACACCCGCTTCGTCCGGCTTGCCAGCATGGTCAATACGTGCTGGGGGATCGTGCCGATATAGGCGGAGGCTTCGTCGAGCGTAATCCGTTCTTTCGGCGGCCCGCCGATGAACGTAACCGGAGTTCCGGGCGGGAAGTAGCGGGGGAGTCGCAGCATCAATTGATCCATGCACACATTGCCGACGATCGGGACTCGTTCTCCATCTACCGCCAGGCAGAATCCACGGAAATCTCTGGAGACTCCGTCCGCATAGCCTAGGGGAATGGTGGCAATCCATTCGTCCCTAGGTGCCGTGTACGACTGGTCATAGCCAAGCGTCTGGCCGCGTTCGAGCCGCTTCACGTGCAAGATACTCGTATGGAAAGCAAGGGCCGGCTGCAAGTCCACGGGATCCCGGTCTCGGACTTCCGGGTCCCGGGTATCGATCCCGTACAATGCCGCTCCGACTCGCACCATATCGAGGCTATGCTCTGGATAATGCAGCGCGGCGGCACTATTGGAGCCATGCTCCAAAACGCCGTGGAAGCCCGATTCCCGGACCCACTGCCGCATCTCGCCGAACCGATCCCACTGCATCAGATGCGGTGTCGGATCCGTCCGATTGGCAGACGCGTAATGGGTGTAGATACCCTCTACGAGAATATCGTCCGCCCAGAGGAGCGGGACCATCTCCTCGTATTCCCTCTTGTCGCGGATGCCCAGGCGGCCCATCCCGGTATCCATCTTCACATGCACTCGCAGCGGTTCGCGCAATGTCTTGTACGGCCGCATGAGCTCCAGCCAGGATTTTTGGAAGACCGGCACGGCAATGTCATAGCGGACCGCGACATCGACCAGCTCAGGCAGAGGTGGGGTCAGCGCCAGGACCGGAGCGGCAATGCCGTGCTTGCGCAGCCGGACCGCTTCCTCCAGGTTCGTGACGGCCAGCCCGTCCGCACCGGCGCGCAGCGCCGCTAATGCCGTCTGGACGGCTCCATGTCCATATCCGTCGGCTTTCACGACGGCCATGAATCGGCACCCGTCCGGCACTCGATCGCGGATCGTCCGTACATTCCGTTCGATCGCCTGCAGGTCGACCTCGATCCATGTATGAAGCCGTTCCGGACGGAGCGTCAGCATAGGCGCACCTCCTGCTGGAGCGCCTCTACGATCCGTTCCATCCGAAGCGACCGAGATCCCTTCACCAGCACGAGGACGTCGGCCTCGGTCAAGCTCTCCAATCGGGCGATCGCTTCCTCCGGATGGCGGCAATGGACGACGCTTCCCGGCGGGAAACGGGATTCGGCTTCTTGTGCGATGAGCGCGGCCATCGGGCCGAGCGTCAGGAGCAGCTCGATCCGGCCCGCGTCCAGCTCTCTCCCGATCTCGCGGTGCAGTTCAGCCGCCTCCTCGCCCAGCTCCGCCATCTCCCCGAGTACAGCTGCGGTACGCCGTCCCTGGCCGAGCGTATACAACGTCTGCAGCGCCGCACGCAAACTCGTCGGGTTGGATTTGTAGGCATCGTTCAGGACGGTGAGGCGGCCTATCGTGATACGTTCCTGACGCATCCCGGTTGCTTCCACTTGCCGCAACCCGGCCTGAATGCGGTCGTAGGGGATGCCGAAATACCTCGCCACAGCGATGGCGCCCAAGGCATTGACCGCCTGATGCCGGCCCAGCATCGAGAGGTGCAATCGGGGACACCAAGGATCGGAGAGTGTGAAGCTGGTACCGTCGATCGTCTCGCTGCACGAGGTGAGATGCCAAGGGTGATGGGCCTCCTCGCCGAAGGAGGTTGACCGGAACCCGGACAAGGCATGCTCCTCCAGCAAGCCGGTCAGCCGGGGATTGTCGGCGTTGTATACGAACAATCCGCCCGGCTTCAACCCTTGCAGGATCTCGGCCTTCGCCTGCGCAATCTTATCGCGGGAGCGCAAGTCGCCCAAGTGGACTTCGCTCACGCTGGTGATGATCGCCGCGTCAGGCTGAGCGAGACGGGACAGGCTCTCGATCTCGCCAAGGCCCGACATGCCCATCTCCACGACCGCCATCTCGGTATCCTCGTCCAATTGCAGCAAGGTGAGCGGCACGCCGATGTGATTGTTCAAGTTGCCTTGCGTCTTCTGGGTGATATACGTCGTCCCTAGTAGGGACGCCAACATATCCTTGGTGGACGTTTTCCCATTGCTGCCGGTGATGCCGACAACCTTCACCCGCAGCTGCCTGCGGTAAACCGCGGCTAATTCCTGAAGGGCTGCGAGCGTGTCCTCCACGTACAGCAGCGGGACGCCCTCCGGCGGGTCAGCCTCACCGCGGTTCCAGAGGGAGGCGGCCGCTCCGCGCTCGATCGCCTCGCGGACATAGTCGTGCCCGTTGAACCGGGGCCCGATCAAAGGAATGAACAGGCTGCCCGGCCCGATGCTCCGAGTATCGGTCGACACTCCCGTGACCGGAAGTCCCTCATGACCGGCGTCGAGGGAGGAGTGCCGGATCATGACGGCGATCTGGCCCAGTGTGCGCCGGATCATATCGCCTCCCTCCCGTATCGGATCGACTGCTTATGCTGATGCCGCTCAAGCGCGAGTCCGATCAGCCGCTCGATCAGCTGCGGATACGTCGTACCGTCCGTCCGCTCCCAGAGGGCGGGAAACATGCTGATCTTCGTAAAGCCCGGCATCGTATTCACTTCGTTCAAAAACACTTCATCCCGGTCGGTCACGAAGAAGTCCACCCGCATCAGGCCGGCGCCGTCCAGCACTTGAAACGCCTTCAGGGCGTAATCCCGCAGCTGCTCGTGTACGCGGTCCGTCCCCTGCGCCGGGATACGCTGCACCAGGTTGCCGCTCATGTACTTTCGTTCGTAGTCGAAAAACTCCGGCTCCTTCTCGAATTCGCCCGCCACCGAGCAGACCGGGTGCTCGTTCCCGAGAACGGCCACCTGCAGCTCGCGGCCGAGCACTTCCCGCTCCACGACCAGCTTCCGGTCGTAGGCGAAGGCGGCGTGCACGGCATCCCGCAGCCCCGGCCGATCTGCGCAACGGCTGATGCCGATGCTCGAGCCCAGATTGGCCGGCTTGACGTAGCATGGATAGCCGAGCTCCTCTTCGATGCGGGCGACGATGGCGTCGGGGGCTTCGGCCCATTCGTGCCGCAGCACGGTCATGTAGGCCGCTTGCGGAATGCCGGCCTCGGCCAGCAAGCGTTTGGCCGCCGCTTTGTCCATCCCGACGGCCGAGGCCAGGACGCCGCTCCCGACGTAGGGCACATTGAGCAGCTCCAGCAAGCCCTGCAGCGTCCCGTCCTCTCCGTTCGTCCCGTGAATGACGGGAAATGCGACGCAGGGCTGTTCCGAGGCGAAATACCGGATCAGCAGTCCGCCCATCCCTGTCGCCACATCCCCACCGGTACATTTGATGCGCAATAGCTCGTAATGGTCGATTTGTCGTTCCACCCGGCCGTAGCTGCTCCAGACGCCTTGCGGCGAGATATAGATCGGGTGGATGTCGTACTTGGCTTTGTCCACGGCGTTAATGACCGTTTGGGCGGTTTTCAAGGAGACGTCATGCTCCGCCGATTTGCCGCCATAAATGACATATAGGTTCGTTTTCATCGTTCTCCTCCACCTGGTGTTGATGATCGCCGCTTGTCTAACTGGCACTATCATAACAACCAGTTGTTCAGATTCCCGAAAAAAAACCTAAAGAAATCTGAAGAAATCATGAAGGAAGGTTATTCCGAACCCTGTAATAAATTCTAGAACGCATACCTCCAAAGATCGTTGTCGTTCGAGAAATAAATATTACCGAATTCATCTTGCGCGAAATGAGTCGGATCGATGCCAGCAGGGGTGGGGATGGTGGTAACCGCGTAAGTATCCTTATCGATCACGAACAAATTGGAGCCGATGTTGCCGTATACATGATCTCCCTTGCCGATTTCCATGAAAGCATCCGCAGATACGAAGGAAGCCTGGGTGATCGTATAGTTGATCGGATACTTCTGGCCTAGATTGGTGATGGCATTCGTGACCGGATCGTAGCGCATCAGATAGCCTTCCGCCCAAAACAGCACTTTGCCTTTCGTATCCACGGTTACGCCCGTTATCGCCTGAATGTCGGAAGCGCCTACTCCAGGCAGCGTATACGTATTCGTCACGCCGGTAGCCACATTATAGCGGAAAAAGGTGGCTTGCTGCGTTGTCGGGGTGCTGCCGGCCCCGCCCCATACCGAAGTGCCGCCATAGACGTAGCCGTTCTGATAAGCCAGGCTGATGATGCTCTGGTTGGGGACGATATTCCGATGCGTGCTGTGCGTATTCGCGGCCACATTGTAAATGGTGAGCGCCCCGCCCAACTGCCCGTAGTCTGGAACGGTTCCCATATATACGTTGCCGTCTCCCGCAGCCAACCCGAACGGACGATCCTGCTGATCGGCCGCCAAGTCGAACAACTGGGTCTTTACACCTGTAACCGGATCATATTGAACCAGCTTACCGCCAGGGTAAATGCCTTGATACAGTTTATCGCCGTAGGTAATCATGTTCTCCGCTTGGCCAAAGCCGGTCAAGGTCTGGGTCAAATCGCTGCGAAGCGGAGAATATCGGCCAAGCCCCCCGGTCAAATACCCCGAAGAGTATATTTTGCCGTCCGGTCCTGCGGCAACGCTTCTTATGGACGTCGGAGTATCCGGGAAATTGAGCACCGACTCAGAGGTGGCTCCAGTCTGGATGTTATACTTCAGCATCGTCATGCTGCCGCCCTTCTTGCCCAGAGTAACAACGGTGGAACCGGGCCAATTCGTCTGATCCGTCAGCTGGACGATCCCGATCTCCGGCGGATTGTACCCTACGGACACACCCAGGGACGTACTGGTCTTCGTGGCAAGGTTGTACTCATACAACACGGCATTGGCCGTATAGTACACTTTGCCGTTCACCGCAGGGGAAACGCCGAGAGAGTGCACGGCCGGAATCTCTGCGTCCACCGTCACGGTCGGAGCCGCCGACCCGTTATGCACGACGTTCAGCACGAGCATCTTGCTGCTGCGTGCGAGTCCCGCGAATACTTTGCCGCCGGTTACATCCAGGGTATAGAGGAACTCGTCGCTCGCATAACTTGCCGGCAGAATATCGTACCGGTTCCCGGAGTTGTTGTCGAAGTAGACCAGTCGGGCTCCTACCCCTGCGCCTAGATAGGTCTTATTGTTCGCGATATCGTGAGCGATGCTGCGCACATATGTTCTTGTTATTCCGTCAAAAATCGGGTTGCTGGCCTGAATTTCAAAGAATCCGCCCACACTGTCCCATTTGAAAAACTTGGCATGATTCGCCGTTCCCCCATATACTTTGCCTCCCGCGCCGGGAGTAAGCGAAAAGATATGGGACTCGCCCAAAGCAACGCCCAGATCCACGGCACTCGTATTTCCTGGCGTGTATTGATACAGCTTCCCTGTGTTTACGGCTCCGACATAAATTTTGCCGTCCGTTGCCGTCGTAGCCGCCCAGGAAACGCCGGACCCGTTAAGTGGGATGCTTCCCGTAACCGAACCGCCGTTAATATCGACCACCACGAGCTTCGCCGGCCAGGTGACCGGGTCGGAAGTAGAGCCGTCCGCAACCGCGTAGATGACGTCTTGATTAGACGCATTTTTCCCGAAGGTGGCAGAATGAATGCCCGCTTCGCCGTATACCTGCGAGCCCAAATTCGAAAAATCGGCGGTTAGAAAAATATCATCCCAATACACGGTCCCTGTATTGAGCTTATTCGAGTAAACTAAAGCCGTCGCATAGGCGGCATTGGCCGGAGATAACGCCTTGACTTTCAGGTACGTCCATTCGTTTACCGGTGTACTTTTGGATACGAACGCGGTCGAAATATAATTTTGACTGCTGTCAAAAAAGCGGATGTACAGATCGGCCGCTCCGCTTTCGATGTACGCCCTGGCATAAATCATATAATACTTATTCGCCGATATGCCCACCATGGCGCTTTCCGCTCCGTATTGGACCGTTGTGCTCGTGTCTACGATTTTTACGCTGGATGTGCCGGTATATTTTTGGGTCGTACTGGCGGATGCCCCTCCGACCCCCCATGGCGTCCAGCTTGTGAGACCGCTTTCAAAACTGTAATTGGGAATTAACTCGTCCGCAGCGCTTGCGGAGTGGATGCCGAACAGACTTAGCAAAATCAGCAGGACAGTACTTACAAGACAAGCTTTTCTCTTCATAACTTTCCTCTCCCTTATCATGGATTAGGGACTGACTGAGCTGCGATCATGCTGAGACGATCCGGAACCGGTACGTAAGACTCCCCCTTTCCGAGCAAACGGTGATGATGAATCGGCTTACACGGTATATTGTAGGGCATTCCCGTTGATCATGATGGTCATAAGCCGTGACGGTACGGTCAAAAATTAAAAGCTGAACAATAAACCGTGAAAAATGAAAAAGAGCACCCAAGGGTGCCCTCTTCCATGCTGGAAATACTATTCAATCCGAATCCCGGAAAACCGGGCCAAGCTGTACAAGCTTGCCTCCGAAGAGTAGACGGCGATGCCGGCTCGAACGTTTCGGTCCATGTTCACGCTGATGCCGGATTGTCCCGGATTTCCGTTGATCGGGGTCCAGACACCGTCAAGGAGGTAATATCCGACGAAGCGGTTCCCGGTCTTGGCGAGCTTCAGCTCCGTCGGGAAGACGGTATAGTCGCCTTCGATCCGCTCCATTGCACCTCGCTCCGTCCGGGCAGACAGGACGATACGGCCTTGCGCATTTTGAGCCAAGTACACATAGGGAGCGTTCGGATCGGATACCGACCCGCCCCTGATCATGAGCCCAGCTTGACCGTCGCGCCCGGAGGACGCCTTGTATAGCGAGTAAACCGTACCAGTAACCGTGATCGGATTCGTCGTTGCATACTCCTGATACATAAAGACGAGATCATCGCCCGACTGTTCTTCCCCCAACCCGATCCCGGTCGCCTGAATGTCGAAGCCGTCATCCAGGGGGGTAATCAGCCCATAGGCAGAGCCGATAAACTCCGCTTTCCAAGGGGACGGCAGACCGTATACGCTCAGCTCATATAAGCCGGTTTCCACCTTGCCTTCCTTCGTGGTCACCGTAGCGGTTATGAGCGCGGTCCCTGTAGCGTGAGCGGTTACGAGCCCTTGGGCATTCACGGTTGCCACCGCCGGATCGCTGCTGGTGAACTGCTTCGACGTATTGTCCAACGGGTTGACGGTGCCGTCCGGATTCCAACCGACAACCGTCAATTGACCCGATTTTCCCACCAACAGCTTGGAAGGAGACAGCAGAAGCGACAACTCGCTGCCCGTTCGGGAATACACCTCGATCTCGGCGAACTGCATATGATAGTTGCCGTTCGGATCGCGGGTCAGATTCGTTCCCTCCACCTTCACATACCGCGCCTGTGTAGGAAGGAACTCATACCGGAGCATGCCGGCCGGCTTCGTCTCCTGATGACCGACGACCACAGTGGTCCAATGCAGATTGTCCTCGGAGAGTTGAATCGTGAAATCGGTCGGATAGCCGAGACCGGCATTCCGGCCGTCGGCCCTTGGGTACAGATCGACGGTGCTGACCTTATAGGCCGTGCCCAAGTCGATAGCGATCCACTCGGTATGATTGTTCTTGATCTCATTGTAGCTGGTCCAGCCGTTGGAGGCGGACGTCGAGGTGCGCAGTCCATCGACCGCCGCGCGCTTGAACCAGCCTGACCGGCCGTAATCGCTGGACGCGAGCACCGTCCGGTTCAAGGCCAGATTCGTATAAGGCCCTATGAGCGGCGGCTCCTGGGGCAGCTGCTGAGGCACCTGGTAGCGGAACCCCGGTGGAAGCGCGTAGAGCTTGCTCTCCCCCGGCGTGAATGCTGCGGTGAGCGTTCCATTCCGGGAGGAGTAGTTCGTCGCCAACTCGCTGCCGCTTACTTTCGAGACCTCTGTCACCCGCTCGATGGCGCGTTCCGGATCGAAGCGCAAGGTGATGTTCTGCGCCTCGGTTACGGAGTTGTTCGTGACCATCACATAGATTCTACCGGTCAAGGGGTCGACGTAGCGGGCAAACGTCAGATCGGCTTGGGCCTGAACGTCCTGAACGTCCTGAACGGGCTGGACGAAGAAATAGTCGGGCAGCGGATTGCCTCCGCTAGGAACACGCCCGACGTAGTACGTCTCCACCGGACTTCCACTCACCGCGGACGAGATGCGGGCGTCCATCGGTTGATCCCAAATTCGCGCTTTGTAGAAGGCGGTTCCCGTCGCTTTACGGGTCATGGCGGGATTGAAAAAATCGACCGTATCCGTGCACCATCCGTTTACCTTGCAATCGCCGGCCGGATCTTTATTGATATCCGGTTTCGTTTCAACCACTTGGCCGTTCGGCATGTTACCGACGGCTTTGACGAACGATCGGTCGATGCCGTCCGCAGGCGTCGTGAAGGTCTTGGCTGTTTTGTCATAAATGTATACGGCGGCATTCGTGCTGACCCACAGCTTGTCGGATTCGCCAGCAAAAGGGGTGATGTCGTGCCCCCAGGGGCTGGGGAGGATGCTTCTGCGGCTCGTCTCTTCGGTAAGCGTCGGATTCGCGGGCGTCCCGCCAACGACTAGGGCGGTCACGATATGCTCCTTCTTGACCGCATCGTAGCCGATCACCCAGAGCAGGCTGCTCTCCGAATCCCAATACGTCGCATGAGCGAAATCGAGATTAAACTGCGCATACGTATGGCTGTCCGGGCCTTGCGAAGCGGTGTAGACGCGAATCCACTTGCCGTCGCTCGCCGCCACGGCCACATTCCCGTCCGGCAGCAGCTCGATCGAGTGGGGGTTGCTGCCCGCGCCCAAGTCGGCGGCCCAGATGCGCGTGCCGGAAGGGTAGGCGGCGATCGTGCCCAGCTGTCCGGCCGTAGTGACGAGCACGTTGCCTTTCAGCTTGGCGTCGGTTGGTCCGTTCCAGAGACTTGCTTCTTTCTCGGAGTAGCCCAGTGCCGTCGTCGGCTTCCATGACCATTTCAACGCCTCGGGGCTGTTCCAGTCGGCCACGGTCGGATCATAGGCTTCGATCCGATTATTCGCTTGGTTCGTGGCGGCGATCCAGCAGCAGGCCGTATCCGCGGCTTCGGCGTTGCGGACGCCCGGAAGCCAGATCATGAAGCCGGTCAGTACAAGGATTGCGGCGGCCGCAAGAAACCAGCCTGTTTTACGCATAAATTCCTGCCTCCTTCGAATGAGAGAATGATCGACATTCTCTTTCATTCTAGCCCCCTGTCCGATGCGGTTTATATAGTAACTAATTGCGATTCCTTGCTCGATTTGGACTTCTTACTGTTAGCGATGCAACGAGTGGAAGACCCTAACCTCCCTCTCTTGGAGCGCGATGCCCCCGCTTTTGGCCCAGGAGATGCGAACCGGGAGAGCTATGTGTAATTCGATTTTGCCCACTTAGAGACGCAGCCGAAGCGTTTTTCGGGATGCAATTCGATTTTGCCTATTTAGAGCGCATTCTGACAGGGTAAGGGCTCCAAAAAACCGCTCCAATTCGTCAAAATCGAGTTAAAACTCGATCGAGAGCCAAGCTGCCCTCGCGCAATTCGGCGAGATCGAACTACAGCTAGCCATAAGCGCGATTTTAACCGAAAATCGAAGATTTTGGTGCAACCGTTGCAACTGCTACTTTCTCAACAGCCTGAGGTTTTCAGGTTGTTAGAAACGTACTGCTGGTTGTAAAGCCAAGTTTACAAATAAGCCGGGGAACTTCACTAATTTCGCGCCTTATTTGTAAGTTTTGCCTTACAAGATGGGGGCAAGAAGGCGATTCGCTGATCAGGCTCAGCCGTTTCGGTCAGGTGAAGGAATAAACCCGGAACAACCCCTAAATAGAAAGACCGCTGAACATCGGTTCAGCGGCCCTTCCCTCACAAATGGTCCTCGAGCCATTTGCACGTCGACTCCAGATCCTCCAGGCCCGACCAGTACAGCTTCAAGCGATTGCGGATCGTGCTAAGGTCCTCATGCTCCAGCCGAAGCTCGGAAAGTTGCGCATAAGTAGGGACGAGCTTCTCATACACGTCAAATGCCTCCGGCCGGTTGATGCGCTCCTCGCCCTTCCACTCCGCGGCCTTCCTCATGGCCGGAATACTTACCGTCGTCTGGCGGATGTGCAGCTGAGCTTGATAGGAAGTCAGAAATTGAACTAACGTGCGGGCCGCTTCTTTTTGCTTCGAATGTTTATGGACCGCAAGCCCGGTAATGAGCAAAAGCGTCTTGGACGTATGCAAACGTGGCAGCGGCGCGAGTGCGTAAGGGATCGCTTCATGCTTAAGCCGGTTCAGATTGAAGTAGGTCGTCATCATGATCGAGATGTTTTGCTGCAGGAACAGCTCTTCCGCATCCATATCGCTTTCCGCCAGAAAGGCAGGGAAGATGCCTTGGGTTTGGATCAACTCGAAGCTCTTCTGCAGCCCCTCCAGGAACGGCGTTCCGCAGATTCGGGCCTTGCCGGACGGGTCCCGCTCCAGCTTAAACCCGCTTTGAAGCAAAAAGATCGGCCACCGATGGTCGGAATGCGGGTAAAAATAAAACGGATATCGGTTATTGCGCCCTTTCAAAGACTCGGAATACTCGATGAGCTTGTCCCATGTCCAACTCTCGTCCGGCTGCGGAATGCCGCTTTCTCGAAAATGCTCGGGATTGTAGCAAAGAATTACCGGAGAAAAAATGAACGGCTGCACATACAGGGTCGAACCGATCGAAAAGGCGCGATGTAGAAAAGGGTATGTCTCCTCCGAAGGGACCACCTGCTCGAACTCGATGTCCGGCTCCTGGCCTCGGCCGCGAAACTGCTCGAAATTATGGTGATTGATCGTGATTACGTCCAGCAGGTCGTTGCTGAAGTAAGCTTTGACCGTCTCATAATAATTCTGGTAGATCAAGGGAATCGTCTGTACGCGAATGTTCGGATGCTGGGCGTGGAAGTCCATCAGCAGCTGCTCGAGCTCGGCTTCCCGGTACATGGAGGGATAGTAGCCGAACCTCAGCAGGGCGGGCTCCTCCGCTTCCCGGTAAATGACCCGGATGCCGACAGACGGCACTCTCTCGATTAACGATTCCGAGACGAGCTGGTCGAGCCCTTTTTGGACCGAGTTTTTACTCAGCTGATACTGCTCGGTTAATTCGTTCAAGGAAGGGAGATAAGCCCCATTCGGACGGAGGCCGCTGAGGATCTCCTCTCTGAGCCGGGTTACCAACTCCTCCATACGACGGCGAAACGAGCGACGACTTGGTTTTTCGGACAACTCCCCTTCCCCCCTTCCATCAGATGTTGCATCATGCCGGTTCCCTTGATCTTAGCAAAAATGGGAAGAGAACAACAAGATCGGAATCGCGTTTGAACCAACAATCAGTCGAACGTTTTTATGAAATTTTTTTGGTCCTTTGTAAACTTGTATCCACGTCGTTCATAGATCCTGTGAGCATTGACCCGACTTGGGTGGGATAACAGCTTAATACCCGAAAATCCATTGTTCTTGCCCCACTGTTCCAGGCAATCCATTAACAGGGTGCCTACACCTTGATTTCTATACTTTTCTTTAACTACGAATCCAAGCACGTTTACTAAGGGGTCCGAAAAAAGCAATTCATAGGGGCTCCCGTGGATGTAGCCGATTACCTCATTGTCTTGTTCACAAACAAAGACGATATCTTTTGTTTTCTTAGTAATGATTTCAATTTTCTCTTTAACTTTTTCTTCAGAAAATCCAGCTAGATTCGGGTTAAAGTCGATGTTTAGCAAATAAATATCTTGCCCATCCGTTACTTTAATTTCCCTCACTCTTCTTTCCGCCATTATGGGAACGCCTCCGTTCGATGTTAGCATATACGTTTCCTTGGCTTAGTGGCGTAATGAAACCTCATGACCTGTTACACGTAGTAAAAACTAAGCCAAAGGAGGAATGAAGAAAATGCTCAAGCATTTTTTCCAAAAACTGTTAGGTTCCGTCCGACACTCCAAGTATGGACGCCACCGCTACAGTTCCAGCGGACGGAAGCACCATTACGGTCACCGGAAATCGTCGGACCGAGGGTACGGACACAACAATCATGGCCACGGCTACTACAAAAATAAATATAAAAGCTCCAGCTGATTGTAAAAGCCACTGATCTAAAAAGCCGCATTTGCGGCTTTATTTATTTTCGCATCGATTCAGCCACTGGTCCAAATCCCGTATAAACTGTTGGGTATTCAAGTATGGAGGATCGATCTGAAGCAGTTTGCGAAGCATATGCCTGGTCATCGGAGATAGAGTCAGCTCGTCCATCCATCCTAAATGTTCACTTTCAAAAGTTGATGAATCATAGCCGGAATAAATCATAAAAAGAATAAAGTGGCCCACAGCAAATAAATCGTTTGAAGGCTCAGCAGTTCTACCTAGCATTGTCTCCTCATCCGATCTGAGTTCCCTGCGAATCGGCTCCCCCAACCGGTACGCTAAACCGAAATCAATGAGGTGGATCTGATCCCCGTCCATGATGACGTTCGGTATTCGGATATCGAGATGCACGAATCCTTGTTCGTGGACATAACTCACAATCTCCATCAATCTGCGTACGAAACAAAGCGCTTCTTTTTCAGAAAACACGGCCCCTCGCTCGAAGATCAAATCTTCCACCGTCTGTCCTTTCACGTGCTCAGTTACCATATACAACCGGTTCTGATATTCGAACGACGCTAAGAGTTTCTGAATAGAAGGATGCCGCAACCGCCCCAGAACGTCAATCTCCCGGTGCAACAATTCTCGGCTGACTGTTCCCTTGCTTGGCTTCGCTTGCTTTAGAACTACCTCTTGGCCGGAATCCATATCGAGACATATGTAGGTTAAGCCATAGCTGCCAACGCCAAGGAATCGTAGTATTCGGTATTTGTTAGCGATGAGGGTGCCTTCTCTTTTGGGATAGTCGATCCAAGCCTCGTATACCCCTTTCAAATACTCGAACAGACTCATGCGGCCTCCTGAATGCTAGTTTTTTTCAGTTTCCACAGCAAAACCCTGAATATTCCCGAGGCTTACTATATCCTGTTTCGTCATTCCTTTAGTATCAAGAATTAATTCTCCTGTTACCTGATAGTTAGCATTTGGGTTTAATAATTGATTGATTTGGAAGATGGTATCACCCGATAGTATGCGCGAGCGAAGCGAGTCAGGCAAATGCATTTTTACAACTTTAACATAGGTTTGTTCGGTACTATCATTCCAAATATTTGCTGTAAACGACAGTTTTTGCATATCAAGATTTGTTGCATTCTGACTCACCGAACCCATTCCACTATTCCAACTGCTAATGACAACACCCTTATGCTGTATTTCTGGTGACTGATGGTTTTGAAGCCACAATGCCCCGACAACCACTATCAGAAGTAGAATAATCAATCCAATCGGTTTCCTATTCGACATATAAATTCTCCTTATATAGAAGTCCCTTTAGAAGATCTCCGTACATTATAATTTCGCATTCATCATAACTGCTATTGATACTATTCCACCAGCCACTCATATCCTAATTCATACATAAATTTTCCCACACCATCCTGCCTGTTTCAACGAACAGCCCGGTAGCTTGAATAAAAAAGAGCAGATGCCGTAGCACGCTGCTCTCTGTTACATATTCTCAAGCTTATACCCTCAGTTGGCCAGTTCAAGCAGGAATGGATCTTTGTTCTGTATTCCAACTCACTCACATGTGGACTTTGGTCTCCCGGATCTCACACAAAGGCGTCCAGCTCCAACCGTCCTCCGTACGTTCCCAGGTACTCGTCATCGTATTGCCGTCGGGACCAAAAACGACCCGCACCCGCTCGAATTCACCGGTAAAGCGCCAAATCCCGTCCTGCAGGCTGCCTTTGTAGATCCGGGCATTCCCCATACTGTCGAAAGCATATATCATATATTGTCTGATGGAGGTCTCATAGCCTATAATCCGAGCACTCTCCAGCCTTTGCCCATAATCCATCCGTCCGCGGTGCGATATGAAAAAGGACCCTGGCAGCCATTCATAGTATTGTTCCGTTGCCACGGTCAATCCCGGCATAATAGCTTCGCCAACCCACTTGCCTGTGAAGACGTTGAGCTTGCTTACCGCAACGTCGGGTGAGCGTAACCGGGGTTGCTGTGTGGCGTAATAATCCGACATGAACCGTTCCTCCCAATGCTGTCTCTGGTTTATCCTCATTCTAGCATGGGAGGAGCGGGGACATTTCTTATCGATTGCGGCTTTTGAATTTATAACCAATGAATAGTCCGGTAAAGACAATGACCACCCCTGACCAGAAAAACCACTGTTGCACCCCGTATCGATCGACAACGGGTCCTGCCAGCACAAGCCCGATCGGCGACGAAAGCAGCGTGATGCTCGTGACGAACGAAATCACACGACCCAAGCGTTCAGGCTCATAAGCCTTCTGAATCATCGCCATATAAGGCCCGTTGAAGAGCGGTGCAGCCGCCCCCATCAAGAACGATAAGAACACGAATCCAATGAAAGCTTTACTATCGATCACACCGCTTAGGACACAGGTGAACCCGATCAAAACCAAACTGAAGCTCATATACGTCGTGTCTTTAAATTTCGAGGCGAGAACAGACAACAAGGCGCCCCCAACAATCATTCCAATGCTGAACACGGCCTCCACAATACTGGCGCTCGTTCCCCCACGGCCAAAATGGGACAGCGTCATAAGCGGAAACAAAGTGGCTAGGGGCATAAAAACAATCCCGAAAATCGCCGTGGCGATTGTAATGATCACGATCGGCTTGACGGTGACGAACTCCTGCCAGCCGAGCTTGAATTCGAGGAAAAACGATGACTTCTGGATCGTCTCCGGCTTCGGTTGATGAATCGTGACGAGCATCAGCATGAGATTGGCCAGCAAGGCGCCGATGACATCCAAGAACAGTACGGTTCCAAGGGACGTAGCCGAGTAGACAGCGATACCGAGTGCCGGTCCGATCACGTTGGAGAAGGAAAAGACCATTTGATGCCAGCCTGCCACCCGCGTCAATTGATCTTCCGGGGCGATAAGCGGAATGCTCGCCTGGAAGGCCGGAGCATGGAAGGCGGAAGCCGTCGAGCGGATCATTAGAATCGCGTACACAACGCCTAAGCTTGGTTCTCCCAAGAAGAAATAAGCGCCGAGAAGCAAGCTGCAGAACGCTATGGAGCTATCGGCTACAATCATCGTCTTCTTGCGGTTCCACCGATCGAGCCAGACTCCGATGAAGGGTCCCAGCAGCGCTTGAGGTAAAAAAGCGGCGAGTCCGGCGACCATCAGCACCGCAGCGGACTCCGTCTTTTCCGTCAAATGCCAGATGATCGAGAATTGTACCATTGAAGAAGTTAAGATCGAAAAGAGTTGACCGCTGAATATAATCGCAAACGTTTGTTTCCATTGAGTGTTCATAGGTAGGCCTCCTTTTATTTTCCGCCGGGTATGCTGAAAAAGGTACACTACAAATAAACCCACACCATTTAAGCAAAAAAATGGCGGAGTCGATCCGTATTGTACCTGGGCTTACCTCAAGCGGATGGAAGGAGTCAAAAGGAGCACCTCCATTACAAATTCACAAACCATCTTAGCAAACCGTGCATGAAGGATGCAAGGTGAATCATCGCTTTTTTGGAGCGAAAAAGGAGCTGCTTTGCAGCACGCTCCCTTCCGAACATTATCGATTCTTTTTCTCCGCCGCCCAAGCGTCCAACTGTTTCTGGAGCTCCGCCAGTACTTTGTCGACACCGGCTTTCTTCAGCTTATCGATATACTCGGGCAAGTATTTGGCCGGATCAATCGTCCCCGTGAACAGCAGCGGCTCATATTCCGCCCGGATGGCCGCTACGTTGGCATTCTCCGCCTTCACCGGCGCATCGTTGAAGTTGAACCCGAACGTCGGCTGCACGACGGCCGATTCGTTCAGCTTCCGGGTCACGGCCCATGTATCCGGCGCTTGGCCTTCGATCAGATAGCCGTTGAACACGTTGCCGAAAACCCAATTGGCAGCCGTGTACCCGCTGTTCGGATTGATTTTCACCGTGTTGTCGCTCAGCTTCGTGTGGTGTTTCCCTTCCAGGCCGAAGCTGAGCAAATTAAACAGCTCCCGGTTCGTATTGACCAATTCGAGCAGCATCATGGCACGTTCCGGATTGCTGGAGGTGCGGCTAATGGCGGTCAGCGTGGCGATATTGGATGTGCGGGTCGTCGTCACGTTCGTAAGCGGAATGCCGACGATCTCCCTTCCGCCATTTTTCGCTTTGATCTCCGCTTCATACCCCGGCTTCATCGAGTATTCGATGGATGCGGCGAATTTGCCGTTATATCGGCTATCGATCTGCTTGACCGTGGACGCATCCTCATTGATATAGCCTTTCTCGAACCAGCGGTGCATCAATTCTACGAACTGCTTGTATTCCGCCGTGCCTTCCATGAAGTTGGTCCGATACGACGGGTCGCCGATCTTCACCCCGTAATCGTCATAACCGTAAAAGAACGGATGAAACTTCGTGAGCGGACCGACGAGCATGAACGGAACGATCCCAGGCTCGCCCCGCTTGACTTGCTCGAAGAACGGCTCCAGATCCTCATATCGTTTCACTTTGCTGACATCCAACCCATATTTGTCGGCATATTCTTTAACCACATTGATGCCGTAACGGGAAGTTACCGTTTGATAGTTCGGAACCGCATAGATCTGGCCTTGATGCTTCGTCGCTTCCCACGTAAACGCCGGGATCGCCTTCTTCGTCTCGGGAGCGTAAGCGTCGATCAGCTTGTCGAGCGGCAGGAACGCACCCTTCTTCACGTTCTCGTCGTAGTTGAACGCCCAGTTCGCCGTCCAGACCAGGTCGAATTTCTCGCCCGCGGCGCTGGCTGTGTTCAGCTTCGTCGTATAGCTGCCGAAATCGATCGGCTTCAGCTTGACAGTGGCATGAATTTTGGATTTGGTGATTTTGTTGACCTCGTCTTCAATCAGCTTCTGGTCAGGCGGCACCTGGGCAACGCCGTAATACCAGGTGAGCTGGACGTCGGGCAGCGCGTCTCCGCCCGCCGTGGCAGCCGGTTGGGCCGAGCCTCCGGTTGCCGCAGGAGCGCCGCCGTCTCTGCTGCTGCACGCCGTGGCGAAGAAAATCGTACAAGCGATCAGAATGCCGACATACCGAGCCTTCTTCATTGAAACCCCTCCATCTGTTTATTCTATCATTGATTGGGACTACCCTTTTAACGAACCTACCGCGATGCCCTGCACGAAATACTTTTGGAAAAACGGAAAGACAAACATCATCGGGCCGGCCACCATAATGACCAGCGCCATCCGCATCGATTCGTTGGGCAGCTGGCTCATGTCCAGCCCCAAGTTCTGGATGTATTCGCTGTTATTGCGGAGAAAATCGAGCGTATTCATGATTCGGACAAGCAGAAGCTGGAGTGGAACAAGCTTGTCGTTATCGATGAACAGGAGCGCGTGGAACCACTCGTTCCAATAATTGAATGCGATGAACAGACCGAGCGTCGCCAGCGCCGGCGTCGAGAGCGGCAAGATCATGAGGAAGAAGATCCGCCATTCACTCGCCCCGTCCACTTTGGCCGATTCGATCAGCTCATGCGGAATTTTGCCCATGAATCCCTTCATAATGAGTACGTAGAAGGGAGACAGCATGCCGGGAAGGATGATCGCCCAAAGCGAATCTTTCAGATGCAGGTACTGCGTCATCAGGATATAGAACGGCACCAGACCGCCGGAGAACAGCATCGTGAAAAAGATATAAACCGTCAACGGGGCTCTCCACCGATAATCTCTTCTCGAGATCGTGTACGCGACCATGCTGGTGATCAAGAGACTCAGGATGGTACCGGTCACGGTGATGAAAATGGTGTTCCCGTATGCCCGCAGCAGCACGCCGGGTGTCCGCAGGACGAATTCGTAGGCGACCAAGCTGAAGCGGGACGGAAAGAAGGAATACCCGAACGCCGTCAACGCTTTCTCATCGGTCAAGGAAACGGATACGATCAACAGAAACGGCGCCACGATTGCGATGGACAGGAGGAAAAACACCGCATGGATGATCGCATTGCCTGCCTGGTTGCGGGTTGAAGCTACTCGTTTCAAGGATGCGATACCTCCTACCAAAGGGAATTTTCTTCATTGATTTTCTTCACCGTATAGTTAGCCGCCACCACCAGCACAAACCCGACCAGCGACTGGTACAGACCGACGGCGGCCGCCATCGAGATGTCGCCGCTCACGCTGAGCGCACGGTAGACGAACGTGTCGATAATATCGACCGAGTTGTACAGCAGCGGTGAATTGCCTGATACGAAAAAGTGAAGGCCAAAATCCCCGCGGAACATGCTCCCGATCGCCATAATCAACAGGATGGTGATGAGCGGGGCCAGCATCGGAATCGTAATCTTGCGCACCATCTGGAACCGGGTCGCTCCATCGATCCGCGCGGCCTCGTAATAAGACGGATCGATCGCCACGATACCTGCGTAATAGACGAGCGCCGAGAACCCGATCGATTTCCACAAATGGGCCAAAGTAAGGATCATCGGCCAGTAGGCCGGCTCCAAATACCAGCGTACTCGTTCCCCGCCGACCGATTCCAGCAGCCGATTGATGAAGCCGTAGTCATGATGCAGGAACATTTGCGCGAGGTACATAATGACGACCCAGGATACGAAGGTCGGAAGGAACATGACCGTCTGGTAATACTTGCTCCACTTTCGCGAAATTTCGTTCAGCAGAATCGCGACGAGCAAAGCGCAGAACGTCGTCACGATCCAAAACCAGACATTGTAAAGCACGGTATTGCGGGTGACAATATACGCCTTTTCGGTCAGGAAGAAAAATTTGAAGTTGTCGAGCCCAACCCACTCGCTCCCCCAGATGCCTTGGTCGTATCTGTAGTTCTTGAAGGCAATGATGACGCCGAACATGGTCAGATAGCTGAAGATGAAAATATAGAGGATCGCCGGCAGCGCGAGAAGGGTGAGCTCCTTATCGCCGCTGCGAAACTTCCTGCGGTGTTTCGTCTTGCCCTCGGCGGCGGCGAAACGCGCGACGACTTCGGATTGGCTCATGCGGTCTGTCCCCCCTTGTCGGATAAGATGGTTCGGATTCGTCGACGTTCCGCTCCCTCATCATGGCATACCGGCAAGCGCTTCAGATATCTCAAAAATTGAATATCGTATCAATTCCGATCGCCTAATTTGAGGTTTCCATCAAAATTCGCATCCTACCGATAACAAGAGCCGCCCTTTCCATATATCCGGGCGGCTCCGCAAGGCGAAGTTATTTGTCTTTAGCCGGCATTAACTCGATCGCGTTCCCCTTGGCATAGTTATACACGTTGAAATACCCTTCCGCCGCGATCGGATTATTCGGGTCGGCGTCCCATTCATTCAGGATCACGCGGGAACCCGATTTGAGGATAAATCGTTCTCCTGTAGAGGAACGAATGACGCCGATCTCGATCTCATATTCGCCGCCGGCTTTGAATTCCGTATTCGGGATAATCCGGACCATTTTCTGCCCCGGTTTCCACGTCTGGAATTCAATCTGGTCCTCCTTAATGACAACCAGGTAGCCTTTATTGCCGTTCACCCAGGTCGGATCGCCGGTGCGGTCGGAGCGCAGCGCGAACCCATACCAGCCTCCGCCGAACGCTCCCAGCTTGGCATTGAACCGAAGAAGCGCGCTGCCGAACTTCTGCTCTTCGTAACCGTATACGCCTTCTCCCGAGATTCGGATGTTCCCTTTATGAAAATCAACCGCATCCGAATCCGTCCATCCCTTCTTGTCCTTGACGGCCTTATTCAGCGATTGAATCGGGTAATCCGGCCAGGGGAGAACCGTAACGGCCGATTCGGCTTTTATTTGGTCATTCTCGTCGGATACGGCTGTCATGACCGCCGTTCCAGGCTGATGCGCCGACACCAAGCCCGTGTCGTCTACGCTCGCCACGGCCGAATCGCTGGACATCCACCGTACCTTCCGGTTGGAGGCTTCCTGCGGCCATACGCTCGCCGCCAGCTGGCTTCTCTCGCCCATCTGAAGCGACAGCGTGCCAGGCTTCACTTCGATTCCCGTTACCGGCTCCCGGATGAGCGAGAACTTCACGTCGTCAAACCGCATGTCCGTAAATCCTTCTACATAAAAACCGACTTTACCGCTAGGACTGTGGGACGGGTTCACCCCTAGCAGACGCAGCTCCCCGCCGACGTACAGGTTGACGTTCGCTCCTTGGACCACGAGCTTGATCTCATAAATCCGATCGGGCAGGAGATCGTCTTGGGTCAGGTCGACTTCCGCCAGCGTCTGCCACTTCGAGTCGTACAACGCCCATAAGGATCCCGCTGCCGTCTTCTTGTAGAAGACATACCCGCTGCCGTTCGTCCCGTTGCGTTCGTACATCAGGAAGTTCGCGCCGACAGGCATCGACGCAGGCGTCTTCAGCTTGTATTCGAGCACATAGTCGGTGAAGTCTCTCTGCGATTGGGCATTCGCTCCCCCGGCCAGCCGATACCAATGATTGCCTTCCGAATCCGCCTCAATGCTGTGATTGGCGTCTACCGGCCAGCCGTTACCGCCGGATTCGAAATCGGTGAAGTACATTACCCCGTCGCCGCCCACAACCGTCACTTCGCATTCGTCCGATAAAGCCGGGTTGGCCGCCGACCGCGCGGTGATCACCGCCGTTCCCGGCGCCAGCGCCTGCACGCTGCCGTTCGCGTCTACAGCCGCAACAGCCGGATTGCTGCTGCTGTATGTCACCGATGCATTGGTGGCATTCCAAGGGATCGCCTCGGCTAGGACGGCCGCGGTCTCGCCCAATCCCATCGTTATGTTCGCATAAGGAAATTCGACATCGAGGAGCTCGACGGTATCCGGCGCATGGGAGATCCCGACTTTCCCCTGCGTGCCGATCAGCTCGAACGGGATCTTGACGAAGCCGGGAATTTGGCTCCATACCGGTGCGTCCTCCCGCAGCCGCAAATCACCGCCGGTCAGATTCTCGAAGCCCGGATCCTGGTCGGTCACCCAGTTGCCGGCATAATTCAGCAGGCTGTACACATCCCTCGCGCCTTGCGAATTGACCTCCGAGGACCGCTGAACCGTCGGGTTGTAGATGACGTTGTTCGTAAAACGGTTGCTGTCCGGATAATAGCGGTTCTCTTCGAAGAAGCGGCCAAGCTCCGGATATTCGGTCAAGTACGGGGTACCGATGAAATTGTTATACCGCTCGAAGATCGCCTTCCATTGCGGCATATAGTCGGTATCGATCTTGTTGCCGGGCCCGTTGCCCATGAACATCTCTTGGTTGTCGTACGGAACGAACGTGTCGATGAATAGATTATTGTCCGCCTTAATGTAAGACCCGGCATTGCTTTTGATCGCGGCATTTCCCATCTTGTAGAAAATGTTCTGCTCGATTGTCAGCCCCATCGTCAGGTTGTCGGGATACACTCCCTCCACGCCCGGCTTGTGCTCTCCGATATGATGAAAATAATTGCGCCGGATGACCGTCCCCCGCTCCTGCGGGGTCGCTCCAGCATTCATATAGATCGCGCCGAGGTCGGAGAACAGTTTGCAAATGTCGTAGACGTTGTTGTATTCGACCAGATGATCGTTGCCGAAAATCAAGATCCCCGGATGCGGCGCATCGTGAATCTCGTTGCCGGCCGCCCGGTTGCCGACTCCCCGCAGGACGACGCCGGGATTGTAAGCTTTGTTGTAGAAAGCGAAGTCATGAATATGGGAGTTCGTCACCTGATTGTTCCCCGGTGTCAGAAGAGCCGCGTCCCCGCCGTTCAGCGTAACGGCCAGCGCCCCGATATGGTGAATGTGGGTGCTGTCAATCGAATGATCGACGCCGACCAGCGCACTATCCGGAACAGGAGCCATGAACCGGCTCGGCACGTTGACGTACACGGCGCCGCCCGCGAAGTTGGCAATGTCGAGATGCGAGATCGTCACGCCGGCGCCTCCGATAATAACCGCCGCCGTATCCCGGCCGTACTCCAGCATGAGCTCTTCGAACCGGATATGGGAAGCTCCCATCGTCGTGATCATGGGCCCCTTCAGCGTCGTCACCGTGATGTCGCCGTGTCCGGTCAGGAAGGCCGCGTTCGGAAGAACATACAATACGCCGTTCTTCCGGTCGATGTAATATTCGCCCGGCGCGTCGATCTCTTCCAGCAAATTCTCGGCGAAATGGAAATCGGGGTACCAGTTCTTCTGGATGCCGGACATTTCGCCATACTGCAGCGTAATCGACCGGTTCTCGGTATCGATGCTCGCGATCTTGTTGTACGACCACTCCCAGCTGTAGCCGAAGATGCCGTCCAGCCATATGTCATCCGCTTGCGTCCAGTACCTGGGACGATCGTACTCGTACTTGAAAGTCCCTCCTCTCAACTGAAGATCCGGATCGTCCACCGTCGGCCCGGGATCCACGATATCCCCCATTTGGACGGTTCCGTTGTTCGGCCACCGGGCCAGCGTCATGCCTTTCCCGTCGACGTACAGCTGCATCGGCGGCAGCAGGCTGATATCGCTCGCCTTCCAGTAACCGTGCCTGCTGAGCTGTCCATAGTCGGTCAACCCGTGGGCCGCCAGGTCGAACTGCAACAGTCGGCTGCGCGCCTCCGGATCGATGATCCGCTGCAGCACGGCCGGGTCGGTAACAGCCTTGAAGCCGGAGCGGTCCAGCTTCGTACCGCCTGACAGCCGAACCGTCTCGCCGGGATAGGCGCGATAGACGATCGGGGAATCGGGGGTACCGGAATCCTCCTCCGTCAGCTCGAACGATTCGCTCCTCGGATAAGTGCCCTCTCTCAAATAGACGGTTACGCCGCCGGCCGGCAATCCGAACTCGCTCTTGAGCGAACGAATAGCGTTCCTCGCCATCTCCAGCGTACGGAACGGATCGCTTGGCCCGCCTGAATTGGAATCGTTCCCATCCGGAGCCACATAAAAAGCCTTCGCAGTCGTCCCTTCCAGTGCATGACCGCTCGGGGCAGCCAGCCAGCCCAGCAGCAGCCAGGCCAAACATAGTGCCGCCCAATACCGTTTGCTCATCACCAACACGTCCTTCCGTGATTTTGTGTGGCCTTGCGGTATTTATTCTGGCTGGCGGCGGACGCGGCGGCTATCCCAAAACGAAGACAATGTCCCAAGAACCGTTGCAGAATTTGCATTTCGTATCAATTTATCGAACCGTCAAGCCGTCTCTCTTCCCCGAGCGCCACATTCATCCGGAATTCTCTCGGCGTCAAGCCGTATTTCTTTTTGAACAGCGTGATGAAGTAGCTCGCATTGTTGAAGCCGAGATAATCGGCGACTTCCTTCACGCTGAAGCTGCTGCTAAGAAGCATCTCGCGCGCCTTGTCCAGCCGGTACCCGTTAATGTAGTCGCCCACGGAAACGTTCTCGTATTGTTTGAAAATGCGGCCCACGTACGCCGAAGACATTTTGAAATACGACGCCACGGATTGCAGGTTCAAATTGATGTCCAGGACGTTTTTCTCCACGAACTCCTTGATCGCGTCTACAATGATTTTGTTCTTGTCTTCTTTCTGGGCTTCCCTCTCCGCCAGGCAGACCTGCTCCAGAAAGTGCTCGATCTTCTCACGCATCTCAGCCAGCGTATCAGATCGAATGACGCTGGTCCCCAGCGTCTGCATCGCGACCGAGTTGAAATGAGCGGCGAATACAGGCTCCCGAAGCACTTGCCGGATCACAAGTACGATTTGCTGAACGGCGAACGTCATATCGTCATAAGGCAAGGCGGCAATCGCCGCAAACCACTTCTCGAGCAGAGAGCGGATCGTCTTATCGTCTCGGGCACGGATCGCTTCTCCAAGCTTCTTTTCCCATTCGATCGGAATCGTATACTCCTGACGGGTCATGTTGCCCTCAACATCCCCCGGCGTGATAACGGATCCCGGGCCATACAGCAGCCGATACATCAACTGCTGAACCGTCACCCGGTACAAGGTACTGACCGCTCTGCAATCGGATAGAGGATGGCTCACCGCTGCAGAAAACGTTCTTCGGTAATAATGGCGGCAAGTCTCGACCGATTCCGCTAGCAGTGCCCGCAGGGCGTCCGAATCCGATCTGGCGCCAGTCGTCCGCACGATCGCCACCAGGAAATCGTTCTTCATGTCCAAAACACGAACCGGGAAGGAACCGGCAATCGTCTCTTCCGTGATATTGCACACGACAAACCGGAATAAGTCGTCCTGCACGGACGACCGGGAAGCCGGCGGCAGCGTATCCGGTGTCAGCACGGCTACCATCCAGACCGGTTCCGCTCCTCCTTCCTTCGTGAACAGATGGGGAAACGCTGCGCGACACTCGCCCAGCTCCTCCTCGGTCAGCGATCCGCTGTCGGTTAGCCAGCGCCGCAGATAATAGTCGTTTACGATTTGCTGATTGCGATTCTCTTCCTGACGGGCCAGTCGGAGCTTGTTCAGGGTAAGCTCATACACGCCGGATATGTAGCCCACTTCATCGTGAGCTTTGGGAACCCCCGCCAGTGGGACGAGCGCATTGCGTCGGAATTGCTCCGTCAGCTTGCCGATCGGCTGGTACAACCGGTTCGCGACCGCGGCGGACAGCACGACCGAGCTCAGTAGAGCAAGTCCAATCAAGAGGAAGGAGATATCGCGAAAGGACTGCACCCGCCCCATCACTTTATCGTAGGGCAAGAGGCTCATAATGCTCCATTCATTCACCCCGACGCCGATTTTGGAAATCAAGTATTTCTCTCCGTTAATCCGGCGGACCGTGAAAATGCCGGGTTCTGCTGCGGAAGCGGCCGCCGACCGCCAATTGGCATCCGCGAGCCTCATCGCAGCCTCGTTGTGATAAGCCAGTACATCCCCCTTCCGATCCAAGAGGACGATCCCGTCTTGCTGCCCACCGAGGATGTTCAGATTGGAAATATTATCAAACACCCATTGCGGCCTAATATTAACGATAACCGCATTGGGAAGCGCGCCGTTCGTCGGATGGCTTTCAAGGACGAAGAAGGAGAACAGATCCACATTCTCGCTCCGTTCATTCGTCTTCATGGGCACCATTCTTCCACCGGTCGATGGTCCGGATTGCAGCAGGATGCGATGCGACATCTCTTCGAGTTCATTCAAGTGCTCGCGGGACCATGTTCCGGAGCCCCCGACGTACATGCGCTCGGCGACGCCGCTGTAGACGGCGATGGAGTCAACGAAGGAGGTCGAGTCGGCGACCGTATCCAGCATGCGCAGCGTTTGGAATTTCGTGAAGGAATCCGGATCTTTGGCGTTCATCAAATAAATCATGCTCTTGTCGAAGCTCATCATAATCGCGATATTTTGAACGATCTCATGCAAATAATTGATGTTGTATTTGATTTGGGACAATACTTTTTCATTAGCATCCTTCTGTGTCTGCAGGACGATGTTCTTGGAATAGGCGTAATAGGCGATTGAGAAAAGGACGAGCAGCCCGACAACGGATAGGTTAAAGTACAGCACGATGCGCTGCAAATATTTACGGCCCTTCGGCAATCGGATGATACCCATCGGAGGGCACCCCCTTTTCCTTGTTAGACCCTATCATTCACGCATCGGGATTTCCTGTCAATCCTAAAAAATGCGAATCATGCAAGAAATGCGGCTTTTTCGAAAACGGAGTCGCTCTTTAGCGAAGCGGAAGAAAAATAAAGACCGAGAATCCTTGAAGAGGATATCTCGGCTTGGCGAGTTGCATCACATATTTCGTCATAAGGTTATTTCTGCGCAATCTGAATAAGGTTGCCGCATGTATCGTCAAAGACAGCTATTGTGAGTTCGCCCATTTTGGTCGGCTCCATGGTAAACTTCACGCCGTTTTCCAATAATCGTTTGTGCTCCTTATTAATATCTGCAACGCCAAACATTGTTGCTGGGATGCCATCGGCAAATATCTTCTTTTGATACTCTTTGGCCGCAGGATGGTCATTCGGTTCAAGTAAGAGCTCGGTACCGTCTTGCTCATCGGGAGAAACAACCGTGATCCACCTAAATTCTCCGACGGGAACGTCATGCTTTTTTACAAAGCCCAGTGTTGCTGTATAAAACTCCAATGCCTTGTCTTGATCTTGAACGAATACACTTGTAACGATGATTTTCATAATGTTTTTGCCTCCTTTGAAATTTGCGACGATGGTGCTCCGCTAACAATCTGGCTTCAATCAGAAATACCTATACATTCGTCAGAAGTTTATAAATAAAATTACTCTATCCATCCTTTCAGCAAATTTTTAAGGGGTTCGTTGTTGAATATAACCACTCGGTATTTTCCCTTTTTTTCTGATTTTACGAGCCCTGCATCTTCCAATGCAGCAAGATGTTTAGCTATCGCCTGTCGCGAAATGGTAAGGTCGTGCTTCATAATTAGACGTACCGTAAGTTCATACAACGTCAACTCGTTGCGTTCGGAGAGTTCGTCTAACATAAGCCGCCGAGTCGAGTCGCCAAGTGCTTTGAATATAGCGTCTTTGTCCCAATTCATATATTAAGTATAAGCAACCTACAGGTTGCTTGTCAAGTACAAGCAACTTTAAAGTTGCGTAAGATCATTTTAAATTATGCTGCCCGCCAACACAGCAGGCCATCGACTAGAGTCGATGGCCTGCCGTATTATTTACCTATTCGTGTACCTGCTTAACGTCCCAATTCGTAAGTATCAAGGATGTCGGTGCTGCTCAGCACGCGGTTGTAGACGTGCATGTCGTCGATCCAGCCCTTCCAGTAGTTCGACGACGTCTTGCTGACCCCGATGAGCAGTCCGCCGGCCTCGGAAGTTACCGTTCTCGCCGCAGAATTCTCCAGATTCCCGTTCATGTAGACCCGTGCCGTGGTCCCATCATAGGTGACAGCGATGAACACCCACTGATCGGGCGGAATGTTCGTCGTCCCGAGGAGCGGCGTACCGCCAAGATAGGTGCCGACGACGCCCGTGCTGTCGCGGTACAGCCAGATTCGGCCGTTCGTGCCGCTCTGCTGCAGGACATATTGCGCGGTGCTGGACGCTCCGTCCAGCTTCACCCATGCGGTGGCCGTGAAGTTGCTCGTCCCCGGATTCAAAATGCTGCCGGTGGAAGCGTAGTCGTTAATGCCATCCAGATACAAGGCGTTGTTCACCCGGCCGGCGACGAAGCTGGCGCCATTCACGAGCGTGGCGGGTTGGTTGACGCCGTTGGAGTCGTTCGCCGTCGTACCGGACGTCTCGTCGAACTTCCAATAGGTGCTGTTGTACAGGTCCTTCATCTCGGTGGCATTGAGCTTGCGGTTGTAGATGGAAATGTCGTCCAGCTGACCGTTCCACAGGTTGCCGAACGTTTTGCTCGCTCCGAAGATCATCCCTCCGGCCGGCTCGGAATTCAGGGCGATCGTACGCGATCCGTCCAGTTCGCCGTTCAGGAACAGGCGGACCATGGAGCCGTCATAGGTGACGCCGACATGCGTCCATACGCCAACCGGGATCGTGCCGGTCGAGAATGTGGCCGTACCGCCGAGGAACGTCTCGAGACGGCCGTCGAGGTACCGGTTCAGCCATATTTTGCCGTTCGTGCCGTCCTGCTGGATGATGTAGTTCGAGATGCCCGTATCGGCATTCAGCTTGACCCAGGCCGTGGCGCTGAAGCCCTGATAGCCGGACGGGGAGACCGGATCCAGAATGTGCGGAGCGGTTGCGTAGGCGTTCGTTCCGTTAAGGCTGAGCGCATTCCCGATCTTGCCCGCAGCCCAAGTGCCGTTTACTACCGTCGCGGTGTGAGCGAATTCCGTGCTGTCCGCGGCCGATGTCCCGCTGGACTCGTCGAATTTGTAATAGGCCATCCGTTCCAAGTCCGAGGCGCCCAATGTCGTGAACGCGGCGAAGCTCTGCGAAGGCAGGCGCACCTCAACGTTGCCCAGGTAATCCGCGGATACGGCCCCTTCGTCGCTGATCCCGCCGTCGCCGTTCTTGTTCCAGATGTATAGGCGCATCGGCTTGTTGGCACCCAGTCCGCCGATGGAGATCGTCGTACTGGCTCCCGTGTCGTTAAGCGCGTAGACCGCCAGATTGCTCGAATTGGGATCCTTCAGAGCGCTCACCAGCTTGCCTGTAACGGAGCCGCTCACGCTGACGATATTCCAGTGCGGGTTGGACGTATGCGTGAACAACCGGATGACATTGTACGCCGGCTTAACTGGATACCCGTCCGTCCCGTTGCCAATGACGCTATGGTATTGGGTGCCGTTGTCATATTTCGCTTTGTAGGCGTCCCACTTCGTCAGGGCAACGAACTTCTTGTTGATTGCATTCATAGTGAACCACGCGTGCTGGAAGGCGTTCACAAGCGTATCGCCGATCGGGGTGGTCGTGCCGTTCAAGCAGCCGGGATCTTGCGTGCACACCGTCTTGTCGCCGCGTACGCCGTACTCCATGATGTATACGGGTTTGCGGGCGGCGGCCGGCATCGCGTCGACGATCGCGCGTACGTCCGTCAGGCGGGTCAAGCCATAAGCCTTATTGTCGTAATCCCAATAGATGTGGACGGAGTACCCGTCGAGCACATCGCTCATGTTAGCGGCCATGTAATCGAACCACGATTGCTGGTTGTTGAAGGTTAAGTCGCCGCCGATGAATTTCAGCCCGCTGCGAATGCCGAGAGTCGTAAGCTGGGAGTGCAGCGTCCGGTAGAACGTTTCATAATCGCTTTGAGTGATGGAGGTTGTGTTCACTTCGTTCTGGATGGTCACATATTTGACGTTAGAGTAGCCCAGTGTCACTTTCAATCGGTACAGCTCGTTTGCGAAATCTTGCATTTGGGTGGTGACGTTCGTGTAGGGGCCGTGCCAATACGTGATGTTGATCTCCGCCCCGGTGTTCTGAGCGAGCAAGACCGTTTTCTCAAAAGAGGACATGTAATCCGGATAGTTGACGGTATCGAGCGCCTTGGAGTCAAAGAAGATGCGGACAATCTGGGAATCGAGCGCTTTGACTTCGTTCTCGAGCAGCGACACGTTGCTCGTGGTGATCCCGTCCACGGCGCTGATGGAGGCGTACAGATTCTGGTTGTACTCGGTACCGTGGCCGACAAAGTCGGACTGCAGCACCGTGCCTTGGTTGACGGTGAACTCGGATGCGGCGAAAGCTGACTGAGGAGGAAACGCCAGGATGGAAGAAGCTACGGTAAGGATGGCCAATGCGGATACAACTGATTTCCGAATGCGCTTGAACGACAGCATACTCATTTTCCGCTTCACGCTCCTTGGGGGGATGGTGATCGGAGACACCGAGATGTAACCAACTCTCTAGGGGACAAGAATCCAATGTCGCATGATTACATCTTGGCATGCATCCGACCGATTTGGAACTTGGATTCTTTGGGACGGTCCCGGTGTTGAGGACGGCAAGCTTTTTTCTTAATTCGCACCTCCTGACTCGAGCCATGCTGTGATAGGAATTACGCCCCTATTATACGGGTCCTGGAAGCCCGAAACTATGGCATTCCTTAGCGTACTATGTGTTTTTCTCACCAGATCGGCGGCTGAAAGAATAGACAAAGCCTGGATCACCAGCGAACCCCCACATTGGGCCTTCTCCAACCCCCTGCACCGCCTTTCGTCCTACTGTCCCGTTCGTATAATGCACCTGCATTGCATCTTTTTTCGCGGATCCCGGTTATACTCAGATCTAGTCACATAGTCCCGCCATCCCCGACAAGGAGTGATTCCTTTGAACCGAATCTGGATCGCCTTCATCCTAATTGCCAGTATCCTCGACGCCAGCCTGACCGACATAGGCCTGCGGCTCCACCTGATCGGGGAGGCCAATCCGATCATGAGCTTCCTGTACGACCACATGTATGTAGGCTTTTATGCCCTGAAAATCATCCTCCCGCTTTCCCTCTTCTTCCTGATGGCCAAAATCGGCAAAGGCATGCTTGTCCATGGATTGTTCAGGTTGTCCGTCCTCGTGTACGTCGGCATTCTGGGCATGCACTATTACTGGATTTCGGCCTCGCTTAGCCTTCACGCTTAAGCTCCTCCTGCGCTCCCGGTAAGAAATCGGCCCTCCTTGTGATACTATAGAAAGTAACCATTCTCGCAGTCCCAGGGAGCCGCGCCATGTCACTCAGCATTCAGGATGAGCTTCAATTCCGCTTATTCCAGGTCCAGACCTTCGCTTACGAGTCTCGTACGATCCGCGACTATACCCAGCCCTTCACGACTCTCTCTTATGTTGTCGAAGGGGAATTGGCCGTCACGGTCGGCGAGGTGACCCGTGCCGCCCGAACCGGCGACGTGATGATTCATCGGCCGCATATCCCATTCTCCCTTCAGGCGAGCCGGAGCGGACAGCACCGGTACGTCAACCTGGACATCCGGGTGCAGCATCACCTCGATTTTTTCCAGCTCTATCCGCTTGGACGAGTGGTTACACTTCGCGATGCTGCGGCTTATGGCCGCACGTTTCAACAGCTCGAGTCGGTATGGCATGAGCCCGACACCGTCATGCGCCACGTCCGCGCCATGTCGCTCACGCTGGAGCTCGTCAGCCTCCTCATCGACAGTGAGCCGCGCGGAGAAGCCGACGTCCGGACGGAACCGCAGGACCCTTCCCACCGGTTCCATGGCGTCATCAGGCATATGGTGCGCCACATAGGGGACAAGCTGACGAACAAGTCGCTCGCCCAGCTCGTTCACTTGCACCCGACTTACTTTCAACGCGCCTTCCGGGCCGCGTATGGCGTCAGCCCGATGGAGATGCTCCGCCGCATTCGGCTGCGCCGGGCGAGGCAGCTGCTCGAGGACCCGCAGATTACGCTGGAGTCGATCGCCCGGACTTGCGGATTTTACGATGCTTCACACTTGAGCCACTTGTTCCTGCAAGAGCATCAGCTCGCCCCCGGCGAGTATCGAAAACGTATCGTTTCTACAAAAACCGGGGTGTTTCATACAATGCCCGATTCCCCCGACTCCCCTTACAATGGGAGATAACTGGCTATACTAGTCGTTATACTCTACTGTCAGGTTAAGGAGTGGACCGCATATGCGAATTTTGTATCTGGATCTGGACTCGACCCGGCCCGACCACTTGGGCTGCTACGGGTATCACCGCAATACGTCGCCGAACATTGACGCGATCGCGAAGGAAAGCGTCCTGTTCACGAACTACTACACGTCGGACGCCCCCTGCTTCCCTTCCCGCACGGCGCTGACGACCGGCAAGTTCGGTATTCACAACGGCGTAGTAGGCCATGGAGGCACCGCAGCCGACGTTCGGCACGAAGGCATCGACCGCCAGTTCAAGGATCGCTGTGCGACCGACAACCTCGCCGCGGTGCTGAAGAATAACGGCTTCCGCACGAGCCTGATCAGCCCGTTCGGCGAACGGCATTCCGCCTGGACGTTCTACGCCGGGTACCATGAGATTCACAACACCGGCAAGAGCGGCATCGAGTCCGCCGAGGAAGTCACCCCTACGGTGCTCCGCTGGATCGACCAGAATGCCCATGACGACAACTGGTTCCTCTACGTCAACTATTGGGACCCGCACACCCCGTATCGCGTGCCACTCGATTACGCGAATCCGTTCGAGAACGATCCCTTGCCTGAGTGGCTCACGGACGAAGTGTTCGAGCGGCACCAGCAATCCGTAGGTCCGCACGGCGCGCGCGACATGTGGATGTACTCCAACCGCAACATTTGGAAAAATGTCGAGTACCCTCGCTATCCCGGCGAACTCCTGAATCGTGAGCAGCTGAAGCAAGCGATCGACGGGTACGACATGGGCGTGCGCTATATGGACGAGCATATCGGACACGTAATCGACGCCCTGCGGGCGAAAGGCGTCATGGACGACCTCGTCGTCATCATCAGCGCGGACCATGGCGAGAATCTGGGCGAGCTGGGCATCTACGGGGAGCACGGGACCGCGGACCAATGCACATGCCGCATCCCGATGATCATCCGCTGGCCGGGCGCGCGCCAAGGCGCCGTCGATCATGGACTTCACTATCACTTGGACTTGAATCCGACCCTGACCGAGATGCTAGGGGTGAAAGCTCCGGCCAGCTGGGACGGACGCAGCTACGCGCCGGTCCTCCGCGAAGAGGCCGACTGCGGCCGGGATTATCTCGTCGTGTCCCAATGCGCCCACGTCTGCCAGCGCAGCGTGCGGTTCCAAGACTACTTGTACATCCGTACGTATCATGATGGGTTCCACCTGTTCCCGACGGAGATGCTCTTCGACCTGAAGAACGACCCGCACGAGCAGGTCAATCTGGCTGAGACGCGCCGGGACTTGTGCCGGGAGGCGGTGTACTACTTGAACGAATGGCATGACGAGATGATGCACAGCATGCCGTTCGATACCGATCCGCTATGGACGGTCATCCGCGAGGGCGGGCCGTACCATGCGAAGGGCTTCCTGCGCAACTATGCCGTTCGGCTGGAGGAATCCGGTCGAGGCCACGCCGTACCGGAGCTGAAGCGGCGGCATCCGCGGGAGTTTGAGTGATCCGTACCGTGTATGGAAGCGGCGGTAACGAAGGGGGAGACGGGAGAGGGGAGACGGGAGAGGGAATTTCTCCTCCATATTTTCGGATTTGAGGGGCAACTAAATATATGAAAGGGAAAACCTCCCTCACTTCGCACACGAATCGGCCGAAAGTAGCCGATTCCGCTGAAAATGAGGGAGGTTTTCCCCTGTATGGCGGATTATTCACCGTTTTCGCCTCGGAAAGAGGGAGGTTTTCCCTCTCCCAATCGATTCGGGCTGCTTGACTAATACACCTATGCCGCTAAGGCACCAGTTCGGACAGCTCCTCTTCGCCAAGCGCCGCGCCGTACACCGCAAGCCCCCCCAACGAGCCGTAGAAGAAATTGCCCATCTCCCCGCTCCGGTCCACGCCGCCAACGGTAAAGTCCGACCCGTGCTCCCCGCCGTCGAACAACCCATGGAAGTAGGGAAACGGGTTGAACGCCAGCCGGGCATCTAGCTTCCCGTCGAGGTATACGCGCGAGAAGTTGCCGTCGTAGGTGAAGGCGACCTGCACCCATTCGCCGTACCGGACCGGAGTGGACCCGATCGCGGTCGTCATGCAGTATTGGAACCCGGGCGTCGGGCCTCCGGAGCTTGATACGTGGCCGCACACTTGCTCGGCACTGTCCCAGATGCGCAAGTTCAGGAACATACAATATTGGCGCAGCCGTTCCGTCTCGTTCCACATCCCGGCGACCGCTTGGCAATGGCCGGATTCGCAGCGCTTCCGCTTGATCCAGGCCACGATCGACAGCTTCACGCCATAGCCGTGAAAATTCAGCGCCGGGCAGTCGGCCCGCGGGATGCGCAGCCACTGCCCCAGCTCGAAGTCGAGCGATCTTGGGCCGAACACGCCGTCGGAAGGACGGGCCATCACTCCAGCCATCTCCTCCAACTTATAAGGGTGCGGTCCCTGAGCCGAGAGATCGTCCTCCCCCTGAAAATCCCAGAATGTGAGCAGCGCCGGATGTCTGACGACAAGCTTACTGTCCATATACAAGCACGATCCCTCCTTTGATGGGTCAAGTGTAATGAAACCGGAGCGTCGTGCCTATTGCCAAATCATCGTTTTTTTGAACGATTCTAAGCTCCGCCTATTTTTTCTTCGTATACCAGTCGTTCATCGCGTCAATCGCCGCCTTGCCGCCCTTCGCATTAAACTCCTGCCCGAACTTGTCGAACTCGCCCAGGTCGCGCTTGTTCATAATGAACTTGAGCGCGTTCTCCTCCGCGAAGTTGCGCAGCTCCGAGTATTTCGTATCGTACGCTTCGATCGACGGGGCATACGCCGTTTCTTCCCGAATCTGCTTGAACTTCAGCAGCGGCTCGTAGTACGGCAGGAAGCCCTTCAGCTCCAGCCGCGTGAAGAAGCTCGGATCGGAATCGCCGAAGAAGTACAGCGTCCGCCACGGAATATTGTTGCTCTGCTCCGGCGTCATGACTTTCTTGCCGTTCTCCACCTTGTGATCGATGCCCTCGACTCCGTAGGTGAGGAACTCATCGATTTCCTTGCTGATGACGAAGTTGAGGAACGCCGCGGCGCCTTCCTTGTTCTTCGCTTGCTTCGGAATGACGACGTAAGCGCCCGGGAAGCCTTCCTCCGGAAAGCCCGACTTGCCGTCCTTGCCCGTAACCGGGGCGATGTATTGCAGCGTGCCGCCGTTTTTCTTGTCCTTCATGGCGGTGTCGATCGTTAGCGCGTCTCCCCAATACGTGGTGGAAAAGGCTGCGGTTCCGTTGATCATTTTGTCCTTGACGTCCTTGTTGATCGCGAATTCCTGATCGATCAGCCCTTCGGCGTACCACTTCTTCATCGTGGTCAGGAAGTCCTTGTACTCCGGCTGCACCCAGGAGAACTCGAGCTTGCCGTTCTTCACGACCGTAGATGTGCCGACTCCATAGGCCGAAGCATACGGCAGGAACGAACCCATGAACGAACCCGGGTTGCCGCCCGTGCCGGTCAGAGGTGCGATATTCTTCTTCTCCTTGATCGTCTTCAGCGTCGTGTACAGCTCATCCACCGTCGCCGGATCCTTCAGCCCGAGCTCCTTCATCATATCCGAGCGGGTTAGAATGCCAGCACCCACCTTCTGCGCGACCCGGACCGGAACCGCGTACGTTTTACCGTCATATTTGGAAGCGTCCATGATTTCCTTGGAAATAAAAGAGTTCAAGTTCGGGATGTATTGCTTGATCAGGTCGTCGAGCGGCTCGAAGGCGCCTTGCTGCGCCAGCTTGAAATAATCCGACTTGCCCGGCACGAAGAGCAGATCCGGCACGTCCCCGGAAGCGAGAATAATCGAGACCTTCTGATTGGCGTTGTCCTTCGGCAGTGATTCGTACTTCACGTTGAAGCCGGACTTCTCCTTCAAATAATTGACCAGCCGGTTGTCGTTATAGTTGTCGCTCCCCTTGAACTGCTCCATCCCCGCATGATACGTTCGCATCACGCGTACGTCCTTGTTCTTGATCGCGCTCGCGCCGGAAGCGCCCGTGCCCGTACCCGCTCCCGTTCCCGGACTCGCCGGTGCCGGGTCGTTGCCGCTGCCGCAGCCCGATACGAGGCCCGCCAGCATGACCGCGACCAGCCCTATGCCTGCCGTTTGCTTCATTTTCATCCCATGAACCTCCCTATTTGGTTTGAACCTTCATATGTTTAGACGGGCCGGGGCTGCCATCACCCTTTGACCGCGCCAAGCATAACGCCTTTGACAAAATACCGCTGGATGAACGGATAGACGAACAAGATCGGGACGACCGCACAGAGGATGGCCGCGGCACGTACGGTCTCGGGAGTGACTTCGCGGAACACATCCGGTACGACGAGCTCGGACGACTTCTCGTCCGTCACGAGCTGGAGCAGGAACATCTGCAGAGGCATGAGGCGCCGCTCGGTGATGTACATCATCGCTTGGAAAAAGGCGTTCCAGTAGCCGACCGCATAGAACATCCCGACGGTAGCCAGAGCCGGAACGGACAGCGGCAAGTAGACCGAGGCCAAGATGCGGATGTTCGACGCACCGTCGATCCGAGCCGATTCCTCCAGCGCGTCCGGGACACCCGTGAAGAAGTTGCGGATCAGGATCAGGTTGAATGGCGCCAGCGCGCCCGGCAGGATGAGCGCCCATAGCGTATTCAATATACCCACCTGCTTGACGACCAAGTAAGTCGGGATGAGTCCGCCGCTGAAAAACATCGTGATGACAAACAGCAGCATGAGCAGGCGCGTGTAGGGCAAGTTGCGTCTCGACAGCGGATACGCGGCCAGTATCGTCAGCGCCATGCTGATGATCGTGCCTACAACCGTGATGAAGACGGAGTTCAGGAAGGAATAGTAGAACTGCTTGTTGGACAACACGTACTCGAAGGAGATGGTCGTGAAGCCCCGGGGCCACAGCAGGATGTCCTTCGCCAGCACATGCCCCTCGCTGCTGAGCGACTTGGCGGCGATATGCAGGAAAGGGAACAGCATGGATAGCGATACGAGCGCCAAGATCAATACATTGAAGTACCCGAATACGGTTTCTCCTCGGGTTCGGATCATCGGGGTCACCGCCTTAGTAGGATTGTTATGGGGTCAGAAAATCCCGTCCTCACCCATCCGCCGCGCCAGCGTATTGGCCAGCACGAGGAGGAGGCAGCCGATCACGGATTTGAACAACCCGGCGGCGGTCGTCAGTCCGAACTGCATCGTGCCGAGCCCGACCCGGAACACGTAGGTGTCGATGATGTCGCCCACGTCGTAGACGGTCGGATTGTACATGACGAGCACCTGCTCGAATCCGGCATCCAGCAGATGGCCGATTCGGAGCAACAGCAGGATGATGATCGTGGAGCGGATGCTGGGCAGCGAGATGTGCCAGATTTGCCGGAGCCGGCCCGCCCCGTCGACCGTCGCCGCCTGGAACAGCTCGTCGTTGATCCCGAGCAGCGCGGCCAAGTAGATGATGGCGCCCCAGCCGACTTCCTTCCAGATGTCGCTGAACACGAGAATCCAGCGGAACAAGTGCTCGTTCGACAGGAAGAAGATCGGCTCGAACCCGAGCGCCTCGATCGCCTTGTTCACGATGCCGCTGCTCGGCGACAGCAGGTCGACCGCCAGTCCCCCGATGACGACCCAGGAGATGAAGTGCGGCAAGTACGTGAACGTCTGCACCGTCCGCTTGAACCGCGGCAGCCGGAGCTCGTTCAAGAGCAGCGCTAGCACGATCGGAGCCGGAAAGCCGACAACCAGCTTCATTAGGCTGATCATGAGCGTATTGCGGATCACCCGCGGGAATTCGTCGAAGAGGAACAGCTCGCGAAAATATTGCAGCCCCACCCACTCGCTCTTGAACACGCCCTGGATGATGTTGTAATCCTTGAACGCGATAATGACGCCGTACATAGGGCCGTATTTGAACACGAGCAGGAATATTAAAGCGGGAAGCACCATCAGGTACAAGTCCCAGTAGCGGAGGAGCGGGTGTCTCTGCGCGCGCTTGCCGGTTCGGACCGCCGCCCCCGCCGATGGATGTGTTGCCGTTTTCATGCGCTTCTTCCTCTCTGTGTGGCGTGTCTTTATCATAGGGCGTCGCGCCGGATATTCGTATCCATGTCCTTTTACTTTCGTCGCAACTATTTTTACGTCTTGCTGTAAAAGCCGCCGTTCCAAGCGAAAAAGCGCTCATATTTTGGTGGTAGGTAGTTAACAGCGAAGCCGGACGTAACGGTCCGGCTTCGAGTTATTTTATATACCCCCAGGGGCAGACGGAGTGGAGGGGGAAAAGAAGACTTCCGGCGAGTTTTGGCTTGAAGCTTCAACCATAAAATAGAATCAAGGAAGCTTCAAACAAGATGTTTGAGCCCAAGGAAGTCTCTTTTCCCCCGGAACGGCCGCTTTTGAAGTTCACTGTTACACCTTGTATACTTCACTGGGCCGGATGCCCCAAAACTTTTGGAAGTTTTTCGAGAAGTAATTCACGTGCTTGTACCCGACCTGCTCGGCGGCGTCGTACACCTTGAGCCCTTTGGCCAGCAGCTCCTTGGCCCGCTCCATGCGCAGCCGCAGCACGTAGTCCGAGAACGACTCGCCGGTCACCAGCTTGAACGTCCGGCTGAGATACGAATAGTTCATGTACAGCTTCTCGGCCGCCAGATACAAGCTCAGCTCCTCGTCGTGCAGCCGCTCGTGGATGAAGCGGACGACCTCGTCGATCGTGAGCTGCGTCCCCGTGCGCCGGCGCTGGGCGATCGTATCGCCGATCCGGCCCGCCATGCGCTGCAGCCAGGACAAGATCTGCTCCCGCGTCAGCAGCCGGTTGAACTGCTCGAAGTCCTCGTAATCGGCCTTCAGCGTCTCCCGCAGCGTCCAGCCCTGGGCATGGACGAGGCGAGCCAGGAGGCACGTCAAGCGCAGCAGCACCTCCTTGCCTTCGGCCACCGGCCGGCCGGGGGAGAAGCCCGCTTCGACGAGACGCTCCACCGCCTCCTGCCGCCGGGACGGGCCGCCGGTCTCGATCGCCAGCTCGAGCTCCCGCTCCAGCTCGCTCAGCTGTGTCCACGAGTCCTCGGAAGGGCTCGTCTCCCGGTACGGAATGGCCACGTCGTTGCCTAGCACAATACGCTCCTGCAGCGCTTGCCGGCTCATCCGGTACGCATGGGGCAGGCGAAGCGCATCCGTCACGCACGGACCGATGCCCGCGCTGGCCGTCAGCTTCAGACAGTCCTTGACAGTCGCGAGCAGGAGGCCGATCTTCGGGTTGATCCGCCCGAACAGCGCCTCCTCGCCCTCCTCGGCCGAAGCGAAGAAAATAACCGCAATCAGCCCGTCATCGTCCTGCACCATCGCACAGTCCGTATCCTCCAGAATATCCCGCGCGATCGTGTACAGGGAGAACTGGACGAGCGGACGGTCCCGAACTTGAAACCGCTCGTCGCTCTCCGCGATCGGGTCCATATCCAGGATGACGGGGAGCAGAAGCTTCTCCCCGAGCCGGATCTGCAGATCGCGGCTTCTTCGCTCGAGCTCCCAGGCGGAGTACCGGCCGTTCAGCCAGCTCTTGTAGAACATCTCCCGGAGATGGGGCAGGTGCTCCTCCCAACGCTGCTCGAGCAGCGCGAGATTGTGCTTCTCGGCCAGCTCCTGCTCCCGCAGTTGCCTCGCTTCGAGCACAGCGGCCTGAATCTCGTCATTGTCCGCCGGCTTCACCAGATATTTCAGTACGCCGTACTCGATGCTCTCCCGGGCGTACTCGAAATCGTCGTGACCGGTCAGAATGACGATCTTGATGTGCGGATGCTCGCGCTTGATTCGCTTGGCCAGCTCGAGCCCGCTCATCTCCGGCATCCGGATGTCGGTCAAGACGATGTCGATGTGATCCTTCTGCAGGATGGCGAGCGCCTCCCGGCCGCTCCCGACCGCCTCCGCCAGCTCGATCCGGTGTGTCCTCCAGTCGATCCCTTCCGCGATCCGGTCCCGAACGTGATGCTCGTCCTCAACGATGAGCAGCTTCATGATGCCTCCTCCTCTCGCAGCGGAATGTGTAGCGTGACCTGCGTACCTTCTCCTTCGACGCTGGTTACGGTCAGCTCCGCTTCTTCTCCGTAATACATTTTGAGCCGGGACTTCACGTTCTTGAGCCCATAGTAAGCCGTAGAAGCGTCGCGCTGCGGTGAGCGATACGACTTGCTCGTGATGCGTCCCAATTGATGCTGGATGTCCGTCAGCTTGTCGGGCGGGATGCCGGTACCCGTATCCTCGACATCAATCCTCAGGTAATGGGAGTCGACGCTTGTCCGAATACGCAGCTCACCGCCCTGCATGCTTTTCTCCAGCCCATGGACGATGGCGTTCTCCACGATCGGCTGGAGGATGAGCTTGAGCAGCGGGATCGGCTTCGTCTCTTCTTTAACATCTATCTCTACGTTGAAATGGTCCGACCGAAACTGCTGCACCCGGATATAGTACATGAGATGCTGGATCGTCTCTTCCAGGGTGAACGAGTCTTTACCTTTGCCCAGGCTGACCCGGAAAAACCGAGCCAGATTGATCACCATCTCGCTGATCTCGTGAATCTGGTTTTTCAAGGCGACGGAGTAGATCGAATCGAGCGTGTTGTACAGAAAATGGGGATTGATCTGCGACTGCAGCAAGCTGAACTCCGATTTGGCGAGACGCAGCTCCTTCTCGTAATCGTCCTCGATCATTTGGCGCTGGGCTTCGGACATCCGGTTGAAGCCGTTCATGACGTACCCGAATTCGTCCCGCCGTCGATGCGACACGCGTGCCTTCAGGTTGCCGCTGCTGAACTGCTTGAACGCCGCCGACAGCTGATGAAGCGGCTTGGAGATGCCGGAGTAGACGAGCCACGCGATCCAGACGGCCAGCAGAACGCTGATGACGATGATGAGGTAAGTAAACTGCTGAAGCTTGTGCGACAGCTGGAACAGCTCCGACTGCGGCTGCTGCTGCCGAATCGACCAGAACCCGCTCTCCGTCTCGATGGAGAACAGTTCCGCGCCTTCATCCGTCTTAGCGCCTTGGCGATTCGTTTCCAGGACGAAGTCATCATTGTAATACAGCGAAATGTTCATATTTTTCGACGTTTGGAGGTGTTGAATGATTTTGCCCAAGGCGGTCTTGTCCACGGTCAGCACGAGCACATTCGGCTCTTTGTTGTTCCCGAACACATCGAGCAGACGGGCGTAGTAGATCGTGTCTTTGTTCAAGTAAGCCGATTCCCCTGCATTCGCAGAGGTCGGCACGTGCACTACCAAGCCGCCGCTTGCGTCCAGCGTACGTTTGAACCAGAGCTCGTTTTTCACTCCTGGCCATTTCACCCCGCCGTTCAAGGTGGAGACCCCGTTCTCGCTGTCCCCGTGGATAATGAACGCCTCTTTGACCGCGCCATTGACGTTGGTGAGCGCCGACAGCTGCTGCTGCACCGTATGCAGCTCGTACAGATGATCCGGGTTCAGCGGATTGTCGACGTTGTTCCACAGCTCCACGATGTTCGGGTTCGAGCCGATTAGCAGTGTCTGCTGGTCCATATTTTGCGTCAGCTGGTTTACGTACTCGAGCGTCGTGAGCAACGCCCCCTTCGTGCGGTCCCCGATCTGCTCGTTCATAATCGTTTGCGAATAGTAGTTCGCGAAAACGCTTACACTGACGAGCGGCAGCAGGATGAGCAGAAACGTGAACGTGAGCTTGAACTGAATGGAATGGAGCCGATCGAGCGCCTTCATCGCCATATGTCGTCCTCCCGGGCTCGGTGTTGCCCTCAGTATAAAGGATGGTTTCGAGCGTTGTCATGAACGATTCTACGCCATTTGCACAATTCTAAGCTTGAACGGCCAGCCGGACTACGGTTGAATTCTCAGCACTTCCCGCTGCACGGACGAGGGCGGATAGCCCATAATTTTTTTGAACACGCGGTTGAAATGGGCCTGGTCGCTGTAGCCAAGGTAGTCCGCCACGTCCCCGATCGTCAGCTTCGTATTGAGCATGAGGTCGCGCGCGGAGTGAACCCGGACTTGGTGAAGGTAGGTGATCGGCGTCATCCCGGTCACTTCCTTGAACGCTTGGGTCACATAGTTAGGGGCGCGGTCTACGAGCTCGGCCAGCTCCCCAATCCGGATCGGCTCGCGGTAATGCTCGAGGATATAATCCTGCACCTCCCGCATGAGCCGCAGCTTGATCGACGCGAACCGGTCCTCCGCCGAATCCTGGGCGTAATAGCCGAGCAGCTCCATCGCGATCCCGGTGCAGATCACTTCGTCATGCTTCTTCCGGCGGAACCAGTGCTGGGCCAACACGGTGAACCGCTGCTTCATGTAGTCGAGATTGCGTGTCCGCACCTTGCCGTACGACGCGGGGACGATGGCGGGGAACGGTCCAGGCGACTCGAGGTGGAAATGCACGGAATATTTCTGATGCGGCCCCTCGGGTGCGTTATGCCCCGCTCTTAGGACCCCCTTCGGAATATACAGGAAATCTCCCTTCTCGAGCAGCACCGTCTCCCCGTCAACGATATAGACAGCCTGTCCCTGAACGGTCAAGATCAGAATGTCGGTAAGCGTCGCCGCTTCTTCCTTCTGCCAGTCGGGATGCATGTCGTCGAAGTACACCGATACGAGCTCCAGCATGTCCGGACGCCCCTCCTTTTTTCTATCATTATACCTTAGAATCATACAAATAACAGTTGTTTTCGCAATGGTGCCGACACTTGTTCTCCTCTACAATGAAGTCAACTGAACGCTAGAGAGGAGCTGGATCGCATGGCCGTCTATCCGGTCGCCAGCGTAGGGGAACTCCCGGAAGGTACGTATCGAATCATACAAGTGGAGGATCGCTCCATCGGCTTGTACAACGTGAAGGGCGAGTATTATGCCATTCATAACTACTGTCCGCATCAGGGCGCGGAATTGTGCAAAGGGCCGGTGTGCGGAACGACGCTGGAATCGCAGGTGTACGAATATATCTACGGACGGGAGCAAGAGATTGTACGGTGTCCGTGGCATGGGTGGGAGTTCGATCTGAAGACCGGGAAATCGCTGTTCAGCGAGAAGGTCCGGGTACGGTCCTACCCGGTTGTGGTGGAGAACGGCACGATCGGTGTCGTAATTGGACGATAAAGGAGGGGCAAGACACATGACAGCAAAGACTGACCGGCTGCCCGTAATTGACTGCGACGTGCACAACACTTTTCGCAGCGGACGCGATCTCATCCCGTACTTGGATGAACCTTGGCGCAGCTACGCGCTCACATCGGGCATGCCCGGTGCCGGGCTGCCCTATGCTTCCCCGATCGGGAACAAACGCAAGGACGCCAATCCCCCGAACGGCTTGCCCGTCGGGTCGGACCCCGAGTTCATGCTGTCGCACTATGTGGAGCCGTTCGGGGTGGAATACGCCATGCTGTGCTCGGATTCCGTCATTGGCGTATCCGGCTTCGCCGATGTCGATTATGTGGCCGCGGTGTGCCGGGCGTACAATGATTACTTGATCGCGGAGTGGCTGCCGAAGAGCCCGAAGTTCAAGGGCTACATGTGCATCGGCACGCAAGATCCGGAGCAGGCGGCGCGAGAGATCGACCGCATCGGGCCGCATCCGGACATCGTCGCCGTCTGCGTGTCGGGCGGTTCGCCGCGGCCCTACGGTCAGCGCTTCTACCACCCGATCTACGAGGCGTGCGCGCGCCATGGGCTGCCGTTCCTGATGCACCCCGGCAGCGAGGGCGCCGGCATCTACAGCGCCCCAACGGCCGTCGGCTACGTCTCGAACTACTTGCAATGGCACACTTGCCTGCCGCAGACGTTCATGGCCCATCTGGTCAGCTTCGTGTGCGAGGGCGTGTTCGAGAAGTACCCGGACTTCCGGGTCATTCTCTGCGAAGGCGGCATTACATGGCTGCCCCCGCTCCTATGGCGGCTTGACAAAAACTTCAAGGCGCTGCGCACCTCTACGCCTTGGCTGAAGCGTCTGCCGAGCGAGTACGTCCGCGATCATTGCTTCATGACGACCCAGCCGATCGAGGAGCCGGACAACCCGAAGCACCTCGAGCAGATGTTCGAGATGTTCGACGCCGAGAACATGCTGCTGTTCTCGAGCGACTACCCGCACTGGGACTTCGACGATCCGACGAAGATCCTGTCCCGGCTGCCGCTCGAGAAGAAGCGCAAAATTTTCAGCGAGAACGCCAGGCGGTTGTTCCGGTTGCCTTAGCTGTAGCAAGTAAGAGGGAAAACCTCCCTCGCCTAAGCTCGCAAATCCGCATTTTTCGCTCATGAGAGGGAAACATCCCTCTCTTTTGGCATTTTTCCCTCAAATCGCGCATTTTTCCTTTAATACGAGAGAGTGAGACTGGCAGGCATCTCTTGCAGGTTACTCTTGCAGAAAGCTCCTGATGCTGAAATTCGATTTCGTCAAATTAGAAGGCAGCGTGGTCCTGAATAGGCGCACGCAATTCGATTTTACCTACTTACAAGTCTAGTTGGCAGCGGGTCTGTTCGAAAAGTACGCTCCAATTAGGCAAAATCGAACTAGACATCAGCAACGGCAGTTCCGATTCCCTGCAATTCGACAAAATCGAACTACGACGCCTCTGGACCTAGCAACCGCAGGCTCGCCCCCAAAATACCTCGTGCAATTCGCCAATGTCGGCGATTTCCAACAACAGCATGCTTCAAAAACGAAGAAACCCAACGTCATACTGCGATGACATGGGTTTCTCCAAATCGAATCTCTCTCGTTTAACTCACACGCCCAGCAGCTTCTTGTACAGCTTAATGACGCTCATGTGCATGCCTTCATGGTACAGGTTGAAGCTAAGGAACTGCTCCGGCGTCTCCAGCGTCATGCCGGTCGAGGTCGTATACGGATTCGCGAGCCGCTCCGAGAGGCGATCACCCAATGCCTCCTGGATGCGACCCAGCTGCCCGCTCATCAGCTGCTCCAGCTCGGGGAGCGTCGGGACACGCACACCGTCCGGCCTAGTGGGCGGCGAGGTGTTGAACTCGAACTGCTCCTTGAATCCTTCCGGCAAATACAGCGGCAGCCCGGTATACAGAAAAGCATACCGCTCCAGCACGACGTAGATGTGCCCCGCGTTCCAGCGGATCGAGTTCCGGAAGCCATCCGGGATGCGGTCTGCCGCCTCTTCCGTCACCCCCTGCAGCTGCTTCAGCACCTGCCCCCGCACAAAATTCAACTGTCTGAATAAATAAGCGTCCATGGTCATCTCTCCTCCTGGCGGATTTGTCCCCGTGTACCGTATTGTAGTGGATGCCGCAGCGAACCTCAAGCTCCCTTTTCTCCCAAGTCACGCTTTCATGCCACTCCATCACTTCCCGACCAAGATCCGGACCCCCTTCAGCCCTCGAAGGAATCGGGTAAGCAGATAGGAAACCAAAAGCGCTAGCGTAAACCGAATGGCAACCGCGGCATGGTAAGACCAACCGGACGGATAGGGCAGCTGGTCGAGCAAGGATAAGAGGGCCGGATGCATCAAATAAATTCCGAACGAGGCTTGACCAAGCGCCCTCAAAAGCCGCATCCCCCATCGCCCCTCATTCAACCGCTGACCGATTCCTAATAAAAACCAGGCCGCGAAGAACGAATAACCGTACACGATCGTTTCTCGCACCCATAATCCCGCATAATCGCTTTCATACAAGTGCCACATCCCAACAACCAAATGAACGACTAACAATACAAGTGCAGCCCCCAGTGTGAACGGCACGTACTTCGACAAGATCGGTCGCCAACGCTCGTAAGCGGCCCCCATGACACAACCGACAACGAAAAAGGCGAGATAAGTCGTGAACAGCCAAGACTTGTCTTCCCATCCCGCTTCGTAAAGCACCTTTCCGGCTGCCGCTTGGATGATCACCGCGACGGCGACCAGCAGGAACGAAGCACGCGAATACGGTCGCAACGCAGCTAGGATAATAGGGAACAGCAAGTAATATTGAATGATTAAAATCATGAAGTACAAATGATAATGGGCCGTGCCGGAAACGAGCTGCAGCAGCATCGATCCCACGGACAGCTCCTCGTTGTACAGGAAGAGATGCAGCGCTTGATACAAGAACGACCACAGCACATACGGAACAACCACATGCATCCATCTTCGCTTGTAGAACACAACCCCGCCCTCCAGGTTCCAAGCTCCCATGTACCGGTTCGTCAGCGCAAGTCCGCTCAGCAAAATAAAAACGGGAACCGAAAAATGTCCCCATTTGTTCAGGAGGCTATAGATGAAGTGCAGCGAGCTGCCTTCCGAAAAGCGAACGCTGGCCTGGGAGGTGGCGTGAATACTGACCACGCCTGCTATCGCTACCCCTCTTGTAATTCCGATTTCATTCCAATATCGTTTCATCACCGTTTGTCCCCCTATAGTTTGTATTGTATAGGGGAATTCCCAAATTATGCAAACGAAAAGGAACTATATTCTGCCGGTCCTCCGACGCAACAGAATATAGTCCCGCTTCCAGCCGCGATTAGCAATTATTTCCGCGGTTGATAAGTGCCCTTGATATAGTCATAAGTACGGTCATACACTTCGCGGGCAACAGGATCGGTGGAGGCAACGGCCTTCTGCAGCGTCTTCACCTGCTGGTAGAACGCGTTGTACGACTGGGTCATGTAATGATATTCCTTGCCCTTGTTCAAGTAGGCATAATATCGGCTGCGAAGCGCTGCATCGGTCAGGACGGCGTCGCTGAGCTCCATCTCCACGCCCATTCCATGATCGTAAGCGGCTTGCGCAATCGTGTCCAGCCGGTCCTCGGCCGTGTTCTGGAACATGTAGTTCGGCTGCATCACGGCAGAGTCGAAGCCGAGCTTCTTCCAATCGCTCCAGCCGCGCGCGAAGTAATACGGAATCCACTGGAACTTTGCACCCTTCGAATGCACGTAATCCGACGTCCATTGAATGAGCTCGTCTTCCTTGTCGCTCAATTGGTGCGCTACGAATTCGTTGTACCAATAGAACGAAACAAGATTCAGATCCGAATAATGCCCTTCGTCCCAACGGCGGTACACTTCGTCGATAAACCATTTGACGACTTTCTTGCGGTTCTCTAGCGCGGCTTCTTCCCCGACTTGGCTCACATTCATGTTCTCGCTGATCCCGTCGCCGTCGACATCGCCGAAGTCGCTCTGATCGGTGCGCGGGTACGGAATCGCGATCACGACCTTCGCTTCGTAATCCCGGTTCGGCAGCTCGGCCTTCGCTTCCTTCACCGCTTCGTTCAACGCCCCGATCTCATAATCCGACCGGAACAATCGGTTCAGATGCTTTTCGAAATGCCCTTTGTTCGTAGGCTTGCCCGTCGTCGGCCCGTAATTCGCTCCGTCCATCAGCGGGGCATAAGGCATGAACAAAAACCCGTCGAACATGAAATCCTTCCGGTTCATATCTTGATCCAGATACGATACGTAAGGCTTGTAGTCTTCCTTCTTGAACGAAATCCAATCGGACGGCTGGTACTGCCATTCCCCCGTATAGATCAGGACTTCGTTCTTGATGCCCCCGACTTCCTTCGATCCGGCGGTCGGATAGCCGCGTTCCGGCTTAGGACCGTTCGCCGACGGACCGCCCAGTACCCGCCGGTATTTTCTCCGAACTGCCCCTGGGTCCACTCCGGGTTGATCACGTCGTCCTTCTTCCATTGGCGCAGCGTCTCGAGCGCTTTCTTGGCTTCCGGCAGTATCCCGCTCCAGACGATCTTCCCGTCCCGAATCGTCCAGAATTCGTTGTAGATCCCGTAGGCGCCGAACACGTCGGTCATCGCCGATTTGGACATGCCGTATGTATCTTTCTTCCCGTTGCCGTCAGGGTCGTTGTTGCGGAATTTGTAGACGGCGTCCTTGAATTCTTCCAGCGTCTCGGGCACCTTCGTAATCCCGACTTTATCGAGCCAAGTTTTGTTCCATGCTGTGGCGAGGCTGTATTGCCCGTTGAAGTTCACGTACGGGATGCCGATATATTTGTCTTTTTGCTTGAAATAAGTCCAGATTTTCGGGTCGTATTTATCGATGAGCGCCTTGTACTTGGGCATATAAGTCTTGAGCTCCTCTTCGGTGAAGCTCGTAATGATGCCCTGATCGTAAAATTTCTTCAGATCCGCCAGCGAATAAACGGTCATGAAGTCGGGAATTTGACCGCCCGCGATTTTGGCCCCGAGCAGTTCGTCCCGTTTGTTCACATCCATGTTCCAGATATTGAACTTGACGTTGAATTTCTCCTCGAGCAGCTTCTTGCTGGGTGCATTGTCGTCGACCGGTCCGTATTGGTACGTCAGCCACTCCAATGTAATCGCTTTCTTTTCTTTCGTTGCGGTGCCCTGCGCGCTTGGTGCGGATGTCGATGTTGAAGCAGGCGTTTGTTCCTCCTTGCTGCAGGCGGCGAGGCCCGAGGCGGCAAGGATGGTTAGAGCTCCCGCGGTGACGGCCTTCCAGCTCTTGTTCAAAAACACAACCTCCCTCTACTGTCAAATACTAGCTGATTTTCTCAGCTACACCCCGATCATAACACCGGTTATTTTTAGTGTCAATAATCCATAACTAACGTTATTAGTAACGCTCGACGGCTCCTAAGACATAGCAAAAAACCCGACCGCTCCATCACCGGTCAGGTTATTCAAGGATCCGCTTCCGCTCTACGCGGAAGGGTTTCTTATCGGCACACGGACGTCGTCCCGCCCTCGAACAGCTTGATATTCGTCAGATAAATCGTCTTCCTTTCTCCGCCGCCATCCTTGATCAGCTCGATCAGCCGATCGACTACGATTCCCTTCTCCTTCACGTCGATATAATACGTCGTCAGCGGCGGCATGCTCATCTTGACCACATCGGTCATCCCCCAGCTGATGAGGCTGATCTCTTGCGGCACTTGAACGCCTCGATCCTTCAATCGCTGCAGGGCGCCGAATTGGATCAGCGTATTGACGCAGAAGGCGGCGGTGTAAGGAATGTCGAGCAGCTCCATCCGCTGGCACAGCTCGTAGCCGTTCTCTTCCTTGCTCACCTGGACCAGGGACCGGTCGTAAGGGATCCCGGCATCCTTAAGGGCGTTTTTGTAGCCCTCGAGCGTCCTCTGATGCACGAGCTGATCCAGCCCACCGCTGAGCAGCGCGATATTCCGGTGACCCAATTCGATCAGATGGTTGGTGCATTCCATGGCGATTCGGACGACGTCCGGCTCCACGCTGTTCACGCTCGGCTTCTCCAGGCTGCTGAACACGACGTAGGGCACGCCGGATTGCTCGAGGATGTCCAGCACCCGGTCGTCGACGTCGCCTGTAATCAGCACGCCCTCGATTTCTTTATTGCCGAGGCAGCTCTCGAGCCGCTTGTAGTCCTTGGCATTCGCGCCGATCATCATATACAAGAGCCGGTAATCATGCCGGCTGGCCGCCTTCTCGACCAGCTTCAGATCGGTGGCGTACAGCGGATCTTCCGTGTCGCGGTTGTACAGAATGTAGCAGATCTTCGGCGACACTTCGGCCTCGCGGTAGCCGAGCTCCCTCGCCGCGCGGATAATATTGGCTCTCGTCTCTTCCGAGATGGTGCTGTTCGGGGTGTTGTTCAAGACCAGCGAGACGGCGGTTCGGGAAATGCCCAAGTAGTCCGCGATTTCTTTTTTGGTTACAGCCATGCGCCCCTCCCCAAGAAGCTTCTCATTGTGATAACGATCGTTATCCCGATTCTCCGCACGCTTCCTGATTTACTGTGATCATTATACTATACCCGGCTTGCATAGGAAAGGGGATCAGGCCGATCAAGGGACAAATTTAGTTAATCTTCGACAAAATGTGAGTAACGGACGTTATTTAAATGGAGATGGGAAGCTCGATCCTCACCGCGGTTCCTTGTCCGATTTTGCTTTGAATGGACATTTTCCCCCGATGCGCCTCGATAATGCGCTGACAGATCATGAGCCCTAATCCGGTTCCATTCTCCTTCATCGAAAAAAACGGCTCTCCCAATCGCGACAGCTTATCCTCCGGAATCCCGATTCCGTGATCGACAATATGGATGAGGATGCCCTGAGTCGGCGTACATTTCACCTCTACCTCGATCGTTCCGCCCTCCGGCATCGACTCCATCGCATTTTTGAGAAGATTCATCACCACTTGTTTGATCTGATTGGAGTCGCAACTGATCGGCTTCAAGTCGTCTTCCAGAGTCAGGTTAATCTGCACACTGCAGAGCAGCGCTTGCGGCTGCATGAACAGCACCACATTTTCCACCAACGACTGAATCCTCGTAATGGTATGGGCGGCAATATGAGGTTTAGCCAGCGTCATGAATTCGTTTACAATATATTCGATGCGTTCGAGCTCCCCCATCATGACATCGACATACTGCGTGTTCCTCGCCTTCAACAGTTGAGTGAACCCCTTCAGGGAAGTTAAGGGATTGCGGATTTCGTGAGCGATTCCGGCCGCCAGTTGGCCGATCGCCGACAGCTTCTCCGACCTTCGCATCATTTCCTCGGCCTTCTTGCGTTCGGTCATATCCCGGATGACGATCTGAATGACCGGATAGCCCACATGCTTGTAAATGTAAATGGACGCTACTTCGACATCGAGGGCCGTCCCATCCAAGCGGATCACTTTCATCTCGATAAAATCGAGGTAGTCATTCGTTTGAAGCAGCTGATTCATCCGCTCGGAGATCATGGAATGGTAGCTCGGGCATATAAAATCATAGATCGAACGGCCGACAAAATCGTCCAGGCTCTTCCCGGCAAAAAGCTTGACCCCCATATCGTTCACAAACTGCACGATTCCCTCCCGATGCAGAACGATCGGCTCCGGGGACAGCTTCAGTACGCGCCGATACTGCCGTTCCCGCTCCAGAAGCTCCATCTCCACCTGCTTGCGCTCGGTGACGTCGCGGAACAACAAGAGGACCGAAAAGGCTTCTCCGAAGTTCACGGCGACCGCCCTCACCTCGACGTCCAAGACTTGACCGTCCAACCGGATCAGCTTCTTCTCCATCATCTCACTCGCCGCCCCGTCTTGGAGCAACTGCCCGACCCTTCGGGTTAAATCGGTGACGTATTCCGGATGTATAAAATCGTAGATCCGTCCACCGATCAGCGAATCCGCCGTTTCCGCACCTACCAGTTTAGCCGCTGCGGAATTGGCGAAGGAGATTCTACTGTCCGTGAACACAACAATCGGCTCCGGCGAGCTTTCCACCAAGATCCGATATCGCTCCTCGCTTTCCTTCAGGGCTTGCTCGGCTCTTTTCTTTTCCGTGATGTCCCGCTCTACCCCGACAAAAGCGATTATGTTGCCCGATTCGTCCTTCACCGGCGAAATGGTGACCGCCGCATAGAACGTGCTTCCGTCCTTGCGCAGTTTCATCGCTTCCAGGCCCGAGAATTGTTCTCCATTCAAAATGCGTTTGTACAGCTGATAAGCCCCGGCTCTATCGCGCACCGGTGTCATAGGCAGCACCTTGCCGATTATTTCCTCTCGGGTCCACCCATGGAGCTCCTCAAATTTCTTGTTGATTTCCAAAACCCGTCCTTCCAAATCAACAACGACAATCCCATCCGAGGTAAGGTGGAAAATAGACTCAAGAAGTGTGGTGTATTTGCTGTACAAGCGCGTTTACCTCTTTGTGAATTATTTTTCTGACGATTAATTCATCATTCTCCGTCCTCTCTTAAAACCCTGTTTGTGATATCAAAAAATAATCAAAATAACCGATTGCGAGAGGGAAAACGGAATTACCCGGCTTGCCCCACGAAGTAAAAGAGCCCGATTCCGCACAAAACTCCTGTGCTCCACCCCAACAGGACGATCGCGGAGGGTCTCGAGCCTTCCCTAAGGACACGAATGCCAAAAGGAATGAGGGCGACACACAACCCTAGTGAAGCGAGACATGAGAATACAGTGCTTCCCTTGAGGATACCGAGCGGCAATGAGGCCATAAGAGCTAAGGCAACGCTCGGGAACAGCTTCAAGGTCCGCGAGCGATACGCTCCGATGGCGAGCACGATCCACCCCAGCATGATCGACAAATTGAACGTTTTAAAAAGATGAAACGCCCCGTAAGCATCCGCTACCGTTTGTGTAGCCAGCTCTAGGTTCTGTACACGAACCAGTTGAAAAGCGAGATGGTCTGCGCCTGCGTGAAAGATTCTCGCGGTTAGGCCGAGCATCGCGAATAGCGCTCCCCAGAATGCCCACTGCGGACATCGGCCGCCGATCCTACGCGCCAAGTGAAGAACCGCCGGCAACAATGTGACGTGCCCGGCGGCGAAGAAGCTATAGGCAGCGGTCATAAGCCTGGGATGATCGAGGTAGGCGGCCAACTGATCCGGAAAGAAAAAATGAAACGGGTATCGGAGAAGAACCCCGACGAGAAGCAAAAGCGGTCCTAGAACGAGTGCAGCTCCGCCGAGCCAGCGCCCCGGAAATTCATATGTGCAGGTCCCTTCCTGCGGAATAGGGTTGGACATCGTATCTCACCTCCAAGCAAGCATACCAGAACGCCCCCTCCCAGACCTTACCGGGACCTTACATTTTACTTCATTCGGCTTACATAATCCTCACCTAGGTGTTTCCCGCCCTCTCCAATGGGAGGAGGACACGGAACCGAAAGGTGAAGCTTAGAGTCGGATTGGCAGCGGCACGCCATCATGACAGCTGCTTCCGGTATTCGCTTGGCGAAATCCCCCCATATTTTCGGAACGTATTAGTGAACGTGGCGGCGTTCGAATAGCCGGTTTTCTCCCCAATCTCCGCGACCGACATGTCCGTGCCTCTTAATAGCTCCTTCGCATGCGTCAGCCGTACTTTGTTGAGGTATTCGACAAAATTGACGCCGAACTGCTTTTTGAACACATTCGAAAAATATTTGGGCGACGTCTCCATGAGCTCAGCCATATGGTCCAAGTGCAGGTTATGCATATAATGCTCTTCGATATAGCGGGCGATCTCGGTTCGGTTCAGCTTGTTCTTGGACGCGATCCCGGCCAGGTCCTGAATGACCCGAATCGCCTGGACGAGTCCATCCCGCAGCGCCTCATAGTGGAACGCCTCTTCCATGCTCTGGTTCAATTGCGCTTCCAGCGCAAGCAGCTCCTGGTCAGTGGTCGAGCTAGGTTCGAGTTGTTTGATAAAGGAATAGAACATGGTTTTCAATACGGGGACCAATTGCTGATAATGCACGCGCTGCTTGACGTTGGCCGCGATAATTTCATCCACGATGCGAATGCAGCTCGCAACATCGCCGACTTGGAGGTAGCGGGCCGCTCTCTCGATCTCGTCCAGCGGAACGTGAACCTTCCCTGCCAACCGGATGGCGAGACAGTCGATCACGGGATCGTCCAGATGAATATTCCGGTATGTCATCCCGTCCTCCACCTCTTGATAAGCAATCGGACAATTGGCCGTCTTGGCCGTGTGGAGTCTGCTCACCGCAATGACAGGCAAGCCATGCTGCCACTCTGCGGCCCCCCATTGCCGGGCCAACCCCCGCAACTGTTTGATCGCGTGCTCGCGGTCGGACGGTTGACGCATACTGATGACCGCCAAGTACCGCCGATTCGTGA